>CAZMVK010000198.1:0-5272 GCA_964569545.1 uncultured Bdellovibrio sp. | reverse complement strand
AAGACAAATCACGTCACCGATAGATTTACAAAAAACTTATTTTAAAAAACAATTCCAGACGCTTAATCTCCTCAAAGTAAATTCAGTACAAAACTTAGACACTTGTTTTGTCCAAAAACGTATTTGGCACGCTTGCAAACAAACTAAGTATGAATAGAAATATTTTGTTCTTAATTCTGCTTTTGAATACCGCTGCTGGCTCTGTAGCCCTAGCAAGCACGTCTTTAAAAAATCCTAGCTGTCTGAGTATTTATCAGAGCATTTACCAAATTAAAAAACCATCACTATTCGAATTCGCTGAAATAGCGCAAAAAAAGTACCCTTCGTTTCACCGCAAAAATTTGGATTATAAACAATATATTAAATCAGGCTTAGACACTGGAAAAATGCTTTTATTTTATACTGCTAATTTAAATCCAAAATCGAGCAAAGCCATTTTGATCAACAAGATCTTCGCACAAGCTGAAGTTACAATCGAAGCTCAATGGGCATACACTGATATTTTACGTTATTATCAGGGCCAAGTCCGCGATCACGCCATGACCCAAGAAGAGGCCTCTCAAAGCACACAAAGAGCACAGGATTTTTTCAAAGAAAAATTTCGTAGACCCTTAGCATATTTAGCAAAACAACTGTTGATTCAATGTGACCCCGCAAATTCAGCAGATGTGGGCATGTTTCAAACTGTCTTGCTTTCGTTGGAAGAGTATTCAGAACAAGACAGTTATCGTTTAGGTGTTGGCTTGAATTTACCTAAAATTAACCACAGCAGTCGTTAGAATAATTTTTAGAATATTTTCTTACGACGGCTGCTAGGTTGAATTTTTAAAACATCACGATATTTCGCCACTGTTCGGCGAGCGATTTCGATACCATCTTTTTTCAGCAAATCCACCAAGGCCTGATCTGAGTGCGGATCTTTATGATCCTCTTTCGCAATCAACTCTTTGATTTTTAATTTTACCGATTCGCTGGCTAAAGAATCACCATCCGTAGTTGAAATTCCAGAATTGAAAAAATATTTCAATTCAAAAATCCCTTGCGGAGTGTGCACATATTTCGAAGTCGTCACCCGACTGACCGTCGATTCATGCATACCAATATCATTGGCGATATCACGCAAGACCATCGGCTTGATAAACGCAGAGCCTTTATCGAAAAAATCACGCTGATGTTTAACAATGCTCTCGGTCACCTTGTAAATCGTGCGCTGACGTTGGTGAATAGATTTAATCAACCACACTGCTGACCGTAGTTTTTCTTGAATATAATCCTTGGTCTTGGCTTGATCTTTTGAACCACTCAACATGTTTTTATAAAAATTAGATATTTTTAAACGTGGTAGGCCGTCCTCATTCAATGAAACCATGTATTCGTCGCCCACTTTGTAGACGTAAACATCTGGAGTCACGTAATGAGTATCTGCAGGCGCATAAGCACGTCCAGGCTTAGGATCCATGGTATAAATTATTTTACACATGTCTGCGACTTCTCGCATATCACGACCCAAAGCTTTTGCAATTCCATCAAAGTTCTTTTTTTCTAAATCCTTCAAGTGATTGTTGATCAAATCCACCAAATCATGAGTATCTTCCTCAAGATGCTTGGCTTGAATGAGCAAACACTCTTTTAAATTTCGCGCACCAACACCTGGAGGATCGAACTCTTGTACAAAAGGCAAAACATCCTGCAAGTCTGTCACCGAAATTTTTTCGTTTTCAGCAATCTCTTCTAAAGGCGTAAGAATATAACCATCGTCATCAATGTAGTTAATGAGAATTTCAGAGAAATAAAGTTCCTCTTCATTAAAACCAAACATCTTTGCTTGCCAATAAAGATAATCGTGCAAACTCTGAGTCGTCGAAATGATGTTCTCATAGTTCATTATCTCTTCATTGCCACTCATGTGCTGCTGCGGTGGCTTGGTGCCTTCAAGATATGATTCCCACTCGAACTCATCTTGTTTTTGTGGATCCTGAGCTTGCGTTGTCGTCTGGCCCTCTGGATCAACAGTATCAGCAGCTTCTTTTGTTCTTTGCAAATCTTCGTCTCTAAGATCTTGTGTTTCTTCTAAGATAGGATTTTCATCAAGCTCTTTACGAACAGCCGTTTCCAGTTCCATACGTGACAATTGCAAGAGCTTAATAGCTTGCTGCAATTGCGGAGTCATCCGCAATGTCTGACTGAGATTCATGGACTGTTTCATGTTAGCGGCCAAAACAAACTCCTTGGAAAAAAGAACTCTACAACTTAAAATTTTCTCCTAAATAAAACTTTTTGGCTAGCTCAGAATTTGCAATTTCAAAAGCTGTACCCTGGACCTGGATTTTTCCGTCCTTTAAAATATAAGCGCGGTCGCAAATACCCAAGGTTTCGCGTACATTGTGATCAGTGATCAGCACTCCAATACCCTTAGATTTAAGATGACGGATAATATCTTGAATATCAGCCACTGCGATTGGATCGATGCCAGCAAAGGGCTCGTCCAATAATACAAATTTAGGCGACCCAGCCAAAGATCTAGCGATCTCGACTCGACGACGTTCCCCACCTGACAAAGAATAACCAAAACTGTCGCGAATATGTGTGATACGAAAATCCGCCAATAACATCTCAAGCTTTTCTTTACGTCTTGCTGATGAATAACCATGAGCCTCAAGTGCTACTTGAATATTTTCTGACACCGTTAATTTTCGAAAGATACTTGGCTCTTGCGCAAGATAACTTAAACCAACACGCGCACGTCTATACATTGGCTCAGTCCCGATCGACTCTCCATCCAATAAAATATCTCCAGAGTCGGGACGAACAATTCCCACGACCATATAAAAACTTGTGGTCTTGCCTGCTCCATTCGGCCCTAACAAACCAACAACTTGTCCTGATTCGACAGTGAAAGATACATCTTGAACGACTTGTCTTTTTTTAAAGGCTTTTGAAATGTGAGAAACTGTTAATAAACTCATAATTTTTCCAAATTTATTCTTTATTCGGCGGTGGTTTAAGTTTTTCAACTCGAACCTTTTTACCACCATTCATAAATACTATCTGATCTCCAGTGATTTCGTCACTATTTTGTACAACGCGAGGATGACCATTGAAGGTAAATTTATTTTGCTCCGGATCATATTGTACATTTTCGGAAGTCGCAAATTTATCAATATCGCTGACCTTAACCCCGCCTTGCATTTTAACGGATTGGAGCAGATCCACACCTTGACGATATTCGAAAGAGGCCTCTGGACCTTGCATCTTGATCGGACCAATTTCAATAGAAACATTTCCTTTAAAAAACGCAGCTCGATCATTTCCAGAAAAGTTCGCAGAATCACTTTGAATCGCAAATTTCTTACCATCTTTAAGCTGCTTGGTTGCAACAACATTTTTTTGAATCTGAATTTGGCTGCTATCAACCGTTGCTCTCATTTGCTTGCCTGTCAGTATCAAGGACTGACCTTTATTATCAGCGGGGCCATTCATCTTGATCTGATCTGGACTTATGATAAGACGCTCAGTCGCCTGATAAATCACTGTTTCAGATTCAAAAACATAACCATTGGTAGACTTGGTCACCACATGACCTTCAATTTTCATATTACGACTGGTGGGATCAATCCAACCATGATCACCAGTGACTGTAAAATCGACTTTTTCTTTATTATAAAAAAGAACACGCACATTGGCCAACTGCCATGCGCCTTGTGATTGCTTGTTCTCTGCTGATTGCGCAAACATTTCCCAGTCACGACTGCCTTTTTGACTTTCGACAAAATGCACACCCTGCAGTTTTTGTTCGGTCATTTTATCTTGTGGAGTATCTTTTGGTTTGGGCTTGTCGCCCTTGCGTGGCTTGCCTGTCAATGCAGATTGCTGAATTTCTTCTGTTTCTTTTTGTGTGCGCAAATTTTCAATCGGGCCTGAATCAGTTTCAAGATGAATAGGAAAGCCAACAAGAATCTCTAAAAAAAGAAACGCCATAAAAACTAAAAAGAGAATTCCTGCCCATTGCCTCATAGTCTATTGAGACTACTTTGAAACCTTATCTTTTGTCACAGCAAAATTGATCTCGCCAGCTCCAGCTTCAGTCACAGTGTACATCACTTTTTTAACTGTCAAAAAGTCGATGCCTTTATCGGCCTGAACTGTAACTTTATTCCACGGAGCCTGGTCTTTCTCTGACTCACCGCGAGCTGATTCAACAGCTGACTGCAATTTCTTTTGTAGGTTGATTTCGTATTCTTGTTTAGCTTTTTGCAGAGCCGCAACCAGAGCCACACGTAAAGGCTCGATCATCCAATCCTGTTGAGTATGTAATTGTTCATAGCTAACCATAGATGTGTGATCCAATAAAATTTCTTTTGTAGAAATTGTAACCACTACCGCAGGTTTTAATTCTTTGATTCGCTCAGCTTTTGGCAGAGTGACTTCTTTCGGAATATATATAACTTGTCCTGTAGCATTATAGTTTTGCAATAAAAAAACAACAAGCACTGTGAACATATCCACCATCGCGGTCAGCGACAATATTGCCACGACGCTGCGTTTGCCTTTTTTCTTGCTGAGCAATCTGCTATAGCGAAATCTTTCGCCGGGAGGATGAATTGGCATTACTTAGGCCCTCCAGTTAAAACAGAAATTTGTGGAAATCCCGCTCGTAAAAAACCATCCATACCGCGGATCAAACGCTCATATGGCAAATCATCAGACATCGCAATGGCTGCATCCGTTTTATTAGGGTGCAATTGCTTAAATCTTTCTAACTGAGCCACGAGACCGACATCATCGTACTCTTGATTCACCAACGGCAATCCAAAAGTTTGTTTCTCTTCAGTCAGCACATATCCATCTTTGCGAATTTCAAGCTTCAAAACAACATCAACCTCAGGCGGAGGAGTCTGAGGCGTTGACTGTTCACTCTTCTTTCCATAAATGGAACTTCCGATTTGAATCATCGAAACTTGACTCCACACCGCTGTGATTAAAAGAAAGGTAATCAACACGCTCATCAAGTCGATAAATGGAACTAGATTCAATTCCAAATTGACTTGTCTGCCGCGACCTTTACTTCCACCTTCAATATGCGCCATACGTTACTCGTTCCTGAAAAAATTAATCTTTCAATTTATCACGATTGCTCGCAACCAAGTTTAACAAAGTCATACTGCTCTCAGTAACTTCATTTTCAGCTCGTTGAATTCGCAATTGAAAATATCCATAAGCCACTATAGAGATCATCGCCACCAACAGACCAAATGCTGTACAGTTCAAAGCG
>CAZMVK010000197.1:0-5379 GCA_964569545.1 uncultured Bdellovibrio sp. | reverse complement strand
AACTAAAATCAGCTGTTTGGCTGCGGCTCAAATTGATTCATACGGAATTGCTGAAAATAAAAAACAAATCTTAAGTTTTAGTCAGAAAAATCCGAAACAACATAAGTATGATTAAACGTTTATCAGTGTTTAGCACACTTACATTTAGCACTCTTTTGATGCTTGGCTGTTCATTCACCAAAAGTGATGGACTGTCGCTATCATCAATTGACTCTGGAGCTGATGTTTCGAATTGTGTAATAAATGATGATAATCATTCAGAAAGTGCTCCTTGTTTATTGCAATCGAATGCTAGTAATACTTATTACAACTACAGTTCTGCTTTTGGTGGACGAACTAATATGTCTACGCAAAATTCATTGTCGCCCACTTTATACCAAGATGCTGATTCAGGAAAAAATTATTTGAAGGCCATTTTGCCAACTGGGTGGAGTGATAATTCGTCGCTCAATGTAAATTTACCAGCAGATTATGTCGCATCAAATATTTTAACTGGAATTACTTTATTTGGTTTAGCTGGCTCTCTGCCAATTGCGAAAACTGTATGTTCTGGCAATCCGACGTCAGGTCGATGTTGGGTTGCGGCTGGGGCAACGGGCAAGTACGTTTATTCTGCCGCAAATAATGGTCGGAGTACACTTTGTACTATCGATAGCGATACGGCAGAAGCCACAGCTTGTTTTGCTAATTCTCGTGGTGAAAATTTAGATGGTGTTTTGTATGTAACTAATGTTAGCAATTTGCCACCGAGTTGTTCGGGATATCGTAATTCATCAACAGGTGTTATTACTTTACCAAGTGATAAAGCTGAGTGCTCAGTTCCAACTAGTAATTATTATTACAATGATTTAAACGGTGGTGGCGGTCGTCAAGTTAACTGCAATATGAGTTCATCAAAATATGATACTGCATGCTGGTACAATCCATGTGTGAAATTATCTGATGGATCGACTTCGTGCACAGCAGTGCAAATGAATTTTAATGGGACTGTAGTCTCTAATTCTTGTTTGATAGACACTAACACCGCAAATTCCAACTCTTGCCAGGTCATTGCGAATTACCCAGCAACACCGAAATATGTTTATACGGATAAGTATGGTGGCCGATATACTTTATCTTCTGGAAAAGAAGTGTATTGTCTTAAATCAGACAATGCTGGCAACTGTTTTTTGAATACAAACAAACTGACGCTGAGTGGATTGTCTGCAGATAAAATCAAAGCCAATGTCAGTATCTTTGGTATTTATGGAACATATTATGCTTCAGGTGAATGGGGATCTGGTGCTGCTAGAGAACCTAATATTCAAAGAATGGATTTGTCAGAAGAGGCTATTGGTCATGCTGGCTCTGCGTTGGATCCGTATTTGCCAACCGGTTATCATGAAATTCCAATGTTTTATTCGTCATCCGATGGCAGTCAGTTGCTAATAGATGATGACGGATCCTCGGTTTACCCAGTTGATCGTAGTACGTGGGGGACTGTCACTTGCGGACTATCTGGTACTATTGCCGCTCGCGTCTCTGATTGTGGTTTGAAAATCAGTGGTGGGGTATGGGATGGTTTACAAAAAGGCAATGCTGGGCAGGGCAAGTGGATTTTAGTTTCGCGGAGTGGCGTTAACAAAGAAGTATGGCGTGATGAGAGCACGGGGATGATTTGGAGCTCACTTGTTGCATCGAGTTTAAATTGGTGTAAAGCAGCCGGCAGTAGCAACTCAGCAAATGTCAGCGTGAGTGCAAGCCTTATAGAAAATGATCCTGATGATATCTGCGATAATTCAAGTTATCAAAAAAATGGTGTGGCAGAGTCTGCAATTAGTGCGTGTTTTGAAGCAACTGGGTTTTCGACAACTGATGCGAAAATCAACAATACTGGTAAAAGTGGTTTGAGTTTGACAAGTACACCGAATGTATATTGGCGATTACCCACACTCTATGATTATCAGTTGGCAGAATATCACGGTATACGATTTGTTTTGCCTGATATGGGATACAATCTCAGTTCCTCAAATACAATTTTAGAGTGGACAGGGACGATCAATTCTTTGTCTTCAATCTCTGAAGAAGCTTGGGCCGTAGATTCAAAACATTTTGATCAGTCGAGTAATACCCGATCGGCAGAACTGGCGGTTCGATGTATCGGGCGATAATTATAATATTGTTTTTTTACTCACCAGTGCTCTACGCCGTTCCCTGCGCAGAGGGAGTTATTGATTCTCAAAATAGCTGTGTCGTTACAGACAAAAATTTCTTTGTTTATAAAAACAATCCTTATGGTGGGCGAGGTTCTAATGGCGTTGATGTTGTATCGACAATTCTTGGCTCTGTTCTAAGTGTTCCAGTTGGTTTTTATAACGACAAAGTAGCGATATGGTCTTCAGATTATTTGGATGCTTCTTATATAAAAAAAGGAGTTACTTTATTTGGTATTGCTGGAGAATTAGATGGAGACACCAATTATCCAGATTGTAATTTAAATGACAATAATGTTTCCCCTTATGAAAACTCAAAAAATCCATCTTGTTTTGTGCCATCAGCAGGTCAGTATTTTTATAATTCTCCATATGGTGGACGCAGTCAAAATTGTATATTTGATACACAAAATACGACCAAAGTAACCAACAGTCCATGTTGGTTAACGGCTGTTCAAACAGCTAATAGCGTAGTTCGCAGCGTGAATTCTTACGACAATTGTCCTTTTGGTTTGGTAACCTCTCTTTGTACACAAAAAAGAACGGAGATCACAGGTTATTACTATTCAACTGCATACAATGGTCGTTCAACTGTTTGCTGCGATGGGAACGCTGGAGATTGTACGATCGCTGGAAATTCTGCAGCAGCATGTTTGATTTCAAGCTCACAAGTTCCAGCAATTAAAACCACAACGGTAGTTTGTAATGAAAATGGCAATGTTAAAGCGGATGCCATGAATTCGATTAACTGCAACACGGCGACAGTTGCCGTCAATGGGCAAACAAGTCGATATGTTTACTCTCAACCCTATGGTGGGCGAGATAACTGTTTAGATGATAACAGCGGAAGTTGTTGGTGGAGTGGTGCTTTGAAAACAAGTATTTCTTCAGGCTTGGAAATAAATAATATTACCGGTAAATTAAAATATATAAAAAAAGATGTAACAGTATTTGGTTTGCTGGGAGAGTATGAAGCCACAGCCATTTCCTATGGCAGTGGTGCAAGCAGAACCAAGTCAGCGAATGCAAGCTCAAACTTGATAACTTATAATGACGAAAAAGCATTAACGCAACAGTTGCATGTGGCGAAATCACAATATCATCCAATACCTAAAATCAGTTTAGATTCTGATGGTTATGGAAAATCTTCGCAAGTGACGTCAAGTCCAAGTTTGGGAACTACGACATGTGGTAATGTTAATGACACAGACTCGATCGATACAAGAATTTCTCAATGTGGAGTTTCTTGGGATGGTCGCGCCAAAGGAAATTCTGGGCAAAACTTATGGCAGCTTGTTTTACGCAAATCACAAGGTGGCAAATATCACGAGGTATGGAAAGACACCGTAACTGGATTGTTATGGAGTTCTCTTGTCCACAATGGAACTAATTGGTGTAAAGCTTCGGGTTCAAATAATTCTTCAGCCGTTACCAGTGATGATTTAAAAAATCCAGATCCATCAGAAATTTGCAATAAAAGTTCTTATCAAAACACCACGACAGCTCCGCTGAGCGCTTGTTTTGAAGATGGTGATTTTGATTCTACTTTGGCCGGTGCGGCTTTAGGTGGAAAAGGTGGTCTCGGATTTAATGGCATTAGCGGTAACACACAAGTGCATTGGCGTTTGCCAACTATGTATGATTTTATTTTGGCAAATCACCATGGTTTGCGATTTGTTCTACCTGATATTGGTCAAGAGGAATGGTCTGCAACGATCAGTGCAGGTGATGTATCGATGGCATGGATATTCGATAGTACAAATGGGATTTTCCAACGACGTTCTCGTAAAGGGAGTATGGGGGTTCGTTGTGTTGGTCGATAAAATTAAAATATTATTGTTATGTACATACGCAGTAACATTAATAAGTTGTTCTGGTTCCGTGCAAGAGGCTTCATTAAGTGAATTGGCATCAACTCAGGAAGTGATAGAAATTGATACCGGCGGTGGTCTTATGGAAGACGAATTTATTCCGCTTGGAGTCAGTATTAGTACAGTCAAAGATGGTGATGCTTATCGGGGGGGGACGGTTAAAACCATTTCATGGACTATTCGTACAGATCCAAATTACAAAGATTTAGATCCTGGATTTTATTCCAGTCAATTGTCTATCTCGCAAGATGGAGGAGCTACCTGGACAGTTCCAAGTGGGGCTGTGTCTATTCCCGGTGCAAGCTGTGATTCGCAAGAACTGTGTCGCAGTGATGGATTCATTTCTTATGATTGGTCGATTCCAAGCAATTGGGAAGGTGATCAATTTGTCGTCAAGGTCAATGTTGTAAATGCTAAAGGTCAATCGCATGTGTCAGTGAACCAGCCCAAATTTATTATCGATAATACGGCTCCAGTAATCACAGCTGGATCATTTACAATCAATGGTCAGGCTGGTGCTGTCAATTCTAAAAAATCTTCAATTAAATTGGGTGTTCAAGCGTCTGATAACTTAAGTCCGATAACAGAATATTGTCTTAAAAAAGAAATATCCAGTGACCCAGTGGATTCAGATCCTTGTTGGGTAGCATTAACAATTAAAGGATTGCTGCCAAGCAAAGCTATAGTTTTCACTGGATCCGATTTGTCTGTTTCTTTAGGTTTTATCGGTGGCACATTTTCATATTATCTTTGGTTTCGTGATAAAGCTGGAAATAAAACTACACTCTCAAATTCTGGAGCAGGAACAGCTGCCACTGACAAACAAACTGTTTCTTACACTCCTGGAAGCTCAATTTCTTGGTACAAAGTTTATGCATCTAATTCTCTTACGCCATCGTATCCGCCGGTGCAAAGCGAACTGCAGATCAGTGAATCCAATCCAATTGTTTATGTGCGGTGGGGCTATCAGTGGATCAACGGTGGACAGGTTTCTACCAATGGTGATCCTATTAAATTGCAGTATTCAATAGATGGTGGATATAGTTTTGTTGATTTTGCGACAGCGCTTGAGGGTGCAAATGGAAGCTGTGATTTTGAAGTCAACAAAAATGAAAATGGTTGTTACGAGTGGGCAGTGCCGTCTTCGTTATATACAAAATCATTTATCATAAGAGTCTCGGTGCGAGACAATAGTGAGTTTTTATATTCTTTAGCCTCAATACCTATCAATGCCGGTTCATTTCGCCTATTGGCAGGTAATACACAGCTCAATATTGGCGGTGATGCTGTTTCTAATATTTTTAATCTTCAATCTG
>CAZMVK010000196.1:0-5483 GCA_964569545.1 uncultured Bdellovibrio sp. | reverse complement strand
TGCTGCTCCTGCTGCTGCTGCTGAAGCTGCTCCTGCTCCTGCTGCTGAAGCAGCTCCAGTTAAAAAAGAACACAAAAAGAAAAAACACGCTAAAAAAGGTGCAGAAGCTGCTGCCCCAGAAGCTGCTCCTGCAGCTGGTCACTAGTCTTAACTAGTAACTAAATATTTTTAGTTAGTGCAAAACCCGCTCACAAGGCGGGTTTTGTTTTTTCAAAAACTTATTAAATAAACTATCACTGCAATCAATGTTGGAATCAACGCACCCTTGAATAACAACCAAGAATCTAAACCATCATGGAATCGTTTTTGTAATACTGCAAAGCCTGCCGCATTTGGCGCATTGGCAATCAAAGTTAAACCTCCACCAGCCAAAGCACCAGTCACTAAAAAGTAACGAGAGGCCTGGGGAAGGCTTTCAACCTGAGCACCTAGATAAGTCAAAGCCGCATTGTCAGTAACTGCGGTGAGAGCTGTGGCTCCAAAAAATAATGCTGTGGAACTCATTTGCAACAATAGCGGTTCTAACCACCATCTTTGCAAAGCACCAAAAACTATTATTCCGCCCAAGAAAAATGCGACTAAAAATGATTGGCGGAAAAACAAAGTCGACTGATGTTTCTGGGTGACTGAAGTTAGAGCTAAAAACAAACACAGGATAGCTATCAATGCTATTGGCTCATGGGCCCAGACTATCAACAAAACCAATCCTGTTAAATGAATTAAGATCAACCACCATGGTGTTGATTTTTCATGTGTGGCATGACTGAGTTGGTGAAAAGATGTAGGAATCAAACGCCGCATGAAAAATAAAAAAACAATTGTATTCAAAGTCACAGCAATCACGCTCTTATAACCGATCAATGAGAAAATATAGCTGGAACTCCATTGCCAAACAGAAGCCACCATCAAAATTGGCGGAGCTGCGAATGAGGTCAGGGCCCCACCAATAGAAACGTTGACGAAAAGCAAACCTAATAATGGATACAAAACTTTTTTGTCATTTCCTTTTAACATCATATTTAGCGCCAGTGCAGTGACCGTCATCGCTGCGGGCTCCGTGATATAACTGCCTGACAATGGTCCTAGAATTAACAAAACAAATAACTGAATAAACAATATTGAAGAGGGGCTCTTGAAACCAAACAAAACTTTTAAATGATGCGATAGAAACAAGATAGATTGTTTAACCAAATACATGATCGGCGCAGTCGAGGCGATCAACATGATACAAAAAACAAATACAGGTTCGACAAAATGTAAACTTTTAAAATAATTCATCGCTTGCTCGTGAGTCTCAATCAAACTCCATAAACCAAACAAAACAAAACCCCACAAACCAAAAACGATTTCAATTTCACCAATGAGATGAAAAAAAACAGCTAGAAAATGTTTGGCTGGCCAACGATGTGACAAACGCATAAAAGCACTTGCCACAAACGAATGTGCAATTGCGACAGCGAACAACACGGAACCCAAAATTTCAATATTATGAGAGAACAATATATACCCCTTATTACCTTATAACTAAAAAGGTCATAAATATTTTAAGTCGCAATGGATCTTTTGTTAAAATACTTATGATCTCCTTAGTTAGATGACTTTACAAATCTACTCTCGGTTGTCTTATTTGGTATTTTGGTATCAAATTGTGCGGCAAATCTTTCTGCCATTGCTGTGATTGTTAGACTGGGGTTGACTCCCAAATTTGCCGGCACCACGCTGCCATCACATACGTACAATCCTGGGTATGAAAATACTTGATGATTTAAATCAACAACTCCATGAAAAGAATCTTTTCCCATAATTGCTCCACCTAAGATATGAGCAGTCGACGGAGTCGCGAGTAAAACTTCGGAAGCACTGTTTTGCGGAACTCCATGCATAATTTTGGCAAGCTTTGTTGTCGCCTCTTGCGCTATTGGCAAAAAGCTAGGTACGTAGTCTTCTTGGTTTTCTTGAGTGAGGCGTGGGACTGAGGTTAAACCACGACGAAAAAATGTATAGACTGATCGCCTCCAGGCTAAACTCATTTTGTAATCCAAACTTTGCATGACAAGCAAAATCACAGACTGATTGGCCCATTTTTGATGGGTCCACACTTTCATCATAGTCAACGGATGCAAACACAACATTTTCACAAGTTTTAATGGTCGTAAAAATTTTCCACCTTCAGCAGTCAGTGGTACCGCCAAAAATTTTAAAAAATCACTACCAGGCGAGAAACGTACGGGTTCAATCTTAGTATTTGCATCGGGATGAAACGCTGAACCAATGGCAACACCGCAAGAGTAATCTTCCGACTGTGAATCAACAACAGTAATGCCGCATAAACTTTCACCGTTGGTTCTTACCGAATGTCCCAACTGCTCAGACAAATTTGGAAGTGTTTTATGCATATGTTTATTTTGAAACAAAATTTTAAGTGTGCCGAGAACTCCGGCGGATAAAATTATATTTTTGCTGTGAATTTTTTTACGTTGGCGAGAAAATATTTTTCGTGTGTCGGAATAATGAATTTCGTAACGAGCTGATTCTGCATTGACTGAGTCTTGCTTTGAAAGCAATGGAACAATTTTTTCCACCATCGACCAGGCTTGAATCTGAGCTCCGTATTTTTCTGCGAAAAAAAGATAATTTTGATCCAAAGTATTTTTCGCACCCACGCGACAGCCAACCATGCATGCTCCACAATATGTACATGGAGAACGCAATGGACCCTGACCATCAAAATAAGGATCACACTCTGGATTCAATGATTTATTTGATTCCTGACTTGATTCTTTTTTGCTTTCATCAAAATAAACCCCGACCTCGGTCGGGTGATAACTCTGTTCGGCATTCATTTCTTTAGCTAATTTCTGCAGAGCTAAATCGGCAGTAAATTGTTTGGGGGTCGTGGCGACTCCCAACATTTTTTTGGCTATTTGGTAATATGGGCTTAATTCTTTATGCCATGAAGCGCCACTGGGCCAAGTTGTTTGCTTAAAAACATGCTCAGAGGGTTCCATCAAAGTATTGGCATAAACTAGACTGCCACCACCGACACCAGCCCCGTGCATGACCATTACGCCTCGCAATAGACTGATTTGCTGAATGCCAAAGCATTTAAATAGCGGCGCCCACAGATAGCGCGGCAAGTCCCAATTGGTTTTTGCAAAATCCTGCCTAGAAAAACGTCGACCTTTTTCTAGGACAAGAACTTTGCAACCTTTTTGAGCTAAACGCATTGCTGAAACTGAGCCGCCGAAGCCACTGCCGACGATCACGAAATCATAAATCAAGTCCATAGGACCAGAGCGTATCCTGACTCATGAAATAACGTCGACTTTTTTTTTGAATTTCTATGTAATAGTAGAGTAAATATTTGAGTCTTGCATTGGAGGCAATATGAAGAAGATCAAAGTCGCAAACCCTGTTGTTGAATTAGATGGCGATGAGATGACAAGAATCATCTGGCACTTTATTCGCGAAAAGCTGATTCTGCCGTATTTAGATATCGATTTAAAGTATTATGACTTGGGCATGGAGAATCGTGACAAGACAGATGACAAAGTCACTGTTGATGCCGCGGAAGCTATCAAGAAATACAATGTCGGTGTTAAATGCGCAACCATCACACCTGATGAAGCACGCGTAAAAGAATTCAACTTGAAACAAATGTGGAAATCACCAAACGGTACCATCCGTAATATTTTAGATGGAACGGTTTTTCGCGAGCCGATTATTTGCAAAAATGTTCCTCGTTTGGTTCCGAATTGGACTGCCCCGATCTGTATCGGCCGTCATGCTTTTGGTGACCAATACCGCGCGACTGATTTCGTAACCAAAGGTAAAGGCAAATTAACCATTACTTTTGAAGGTGATAATGGCGAAAAAATTTCTCATGAAGTTTACAATTTCAAAGGCGATGGCGTTGCGATGGCAATGTACAATACTGATGAATCGATCATGGGTTTTGCTCGTTCTTGTTTTAACATGGCATTGACAAAAAAATGGCCTTTGTATTTTTCAAGTAAAAATACAATTTTGAAAAAATATGATGGACGTTTTAAAGACATCTTCCAAGATCTTTATGAAAAAGAATTTAAAACTCTATTTACTGCTGCTGGTATTACTTATGAACACAGATTGATTGATGACATGGTTGCCAGTGCTTTGAAATGGAATGGAAATTTCATTTGGGCATGTAAGAACTATGATGGTGACGTGCAATCAGATACTGTTGCTCAAGGTTTTGGTTCGTTAGGTTTGATGACTTCTGTGTTGATCACTCCTGATGGCAAAACCATGGAGGCAGAAGCTGCTCATGGAACTGTGACTAGACATTACCGAATGCACCAACAAGGCAAACCAACTTCGACCAACCCGATTGCTTCGATCTTTGCTTGGACTCGCGGTCTTGAGCACCGTGGTAAATTGGATAACAATCCAGAGCTTGTTCGTTTCGCACAAACTTTGGAAAAAATCTGTGTCGACGTTGTTGAAAGCGGAAAAATGACCAAGGATCTTGCGGTTTGTATTTATGGCGATCAAATCCAAAGTCATCAATACATGAACACAGAACCATTCTTAGAAGAAATCAACAAAGCCTTACAAAAAGCTTTGGCTTAATCTTTAATGGCTCAGTTTTAGAGCTTTTAGATTTTAAAATTATGAAAACGCCAGATCATTCTGGCGTTTTTTTTTGGAAAAATATTTTCAATTTATTAGGTTGAGCTCATTTGATCGCCCTGCTGTAAAAATCAATTTAATTCGATCTCAACGTTGTTCGATCAAATGAAGACTCACCCTAAATTCTAATCGGTATTATTATTCTGTTATATTTCTTTCTTAATTCTTTGAGAAAAGATTAATAATTTTTAGAGTGAGAAAATTAATTTTTCATTCTAAGCTAGGGCGATTAGGGCGATCAAATAAGGACACGCCCTAGCCACTTGAACTAAAAGAGGATCATGACAAACTCACCTACAAATACAATTTCTGATGAGCAAATTATAAAATCAACTGAAAACTGGTTGGTCAAAGCCGTTATTGGTTTGAATCTTTGTCCGTTTGCAAAACCTGTTCATTTACGCAAAGCCATTCGTTTTGTTGTTAGCAAGGCTCATGACGAAGAATCCGTTATGAATGATCTTGCTGATGAATTGATTTATTTATCTGAAGCTGATTCCAAAGTTTGTGAAACCACATTGCTGATATTGCCAAAGATCTTAAGTGATTTTGTGGATTTTAATGATTTTATGGAACTGGCAGATCAGCTCTTAGAAGAAATGGATTTGACAGGCACCTTTCAAATTGCAAATTTTCATCCGTTTTATCAATTTGCCGGAACTGAGCCTAATGATATCGAAAATTACACCAATCGTTCACCCTATCCAATCTTGCATTTGATTCGAGAGGCCAGCATCGAAGAAGCGCTGAAAAGTGTTCGCAACCCTGATGAAATATTTGAAAACAATATCAGCACGATGAAGAAATTGGGT
>CAZMVK010000195.1:1531-5633 GCA_964569545.1 uncultured Bdellovibrio sp. | reverse complement strand
TTTAAAGATTCAGTTGAATTCACTTTGGCGCTATCTAGTGCATGATCTTTATTATTAACATTATTTTTATCAGTCAGAAAAATTGTCATGTCAGACTCAGCCACTTGAATAATCAAAGGAAATTTAGAACTCTTCACATTGTAAAATCCATTTTGAGCAGCCGACCAACTCATTTGCAAAATGACTTCATTTTTATCGTCTTTGAAATCCAATTGCCCAACTTTGTTTGTTTTCAGCTCCGTTAGCTCTGTGAATCGAGCCAGATTTAAAGATTTCACATGAACAATCCATTTTTGCGCAAGTTCTTCTGTCGATGCTAAATTTTCTGATCTTCCATTGGCACCCAATATTTGCAACTCGACCGTTTTAACTTTAGAAGAGTCCAACTCAAAAGGCTCGTGACGATCACGATAAGCATCCGCATTGAATGCAATCAACTTTTGCACATCAGCCGGAGATATTTTTACAACCTTGCCTGTGGCTTCTAACCAACCGCGATGAACCTGATCTTTTCCAGCCGCAAAAACTCCATGCCAATCTTTTTGTCCCTTTAAAGAATCTTTCATCGTCACCGTCAACTCAAGCTCAGGATGATCAAAACCCCAGGTCTTCATCTCTGCAGAGGTCGGCTTGCTTTCAGTTATAAATTCAATCGCTTCTAATGAACCAATAAAACTGATCGTATCACGGACTTTATTTTGATCGATCTTCCAAGTGTTATGACCAGCAACTTGCCATAAATCCAATTCAGCATCCGTTTGTTGCTCTGTTTTTTTTGTAGCTTCATTTTCCGTTTTTGTATCTGCAGTTTTGACTTTATCCACAGTCTCCTTGGACTGTTTTTTGTTAAATTCATAGTTGTATTCAACTCCACGACTATTTTTAAATTTAACAGATAAAATTGCCGACAACGGAAAATCTGCATTAGGTACTTGGATCAGGTGCTTGTCTCTAAAATCAATAGCTTTACTCTCTATTTTTTTTAACCAAGTCGAGCTTACTAAATAAACTTTTTTCTCATCACCTTTTCGCAAAAAAGCATCACCTTGAAAATTCTTAATTGAACCCACTGTAAACACAGAAACTTCACCTAAATTATTTTTCAAAGTCACTTGTCCCAATGGTTTGTCTAAACCAAAAGCTGTCCAATCAGGCTCTGTCAATTGAGGTTTATCTTCTGGATTGTTTTTTGAAATCTCTTTCCTTTTGGAAATTTCTTTAGCTTCGACAACTGTCTCAATCGATTTTTCTGTCACAATACCCTCGACAAAATCATCAACGGCTTGTCCACGAGCACGCTCTACCAATGGTGTTTTTAAAAACCAACCTGGCAATTCAGGGGCCTGCGCATCTTTCTTTTCAAGCTCAACCACTGTTTCTAAATCTGCCTTATCAGCTTGTTGTATTTCTATTTTAACAGAACGTATTTGATCCTTGTTCCAATTCAACAACACAGCCTTTTCTTGCATCTTTAAATTTTGTGAAATCTCATTGCGGTAATCATAAATGGCATAACCAACTACTAGCGAAACCATGATTGCTAAAAATAACAGTTTATCTTTTTTCATTATGCAAACCTTCTTCTATACCAAATAAAAGTACTTGTACCGATCAACAACAATGGCAACGGAATAATAAAAGCAAAAATAAAAATATAAAATTGTGTATCGGTCATCTGCAACTGAGTCACATTCACTTCTTTAGGCGAAATACTAATAATATTTTCTTCTTTTGCTAAATAAGAAACCGTATTCAATGCCAAATCACGATTTAAATTTTTGTATAACAATTGATTGGAAGCAAACTCGGCATCAGAATATACAATCATCTGAAATTCTTTTGCCCCAGAAACCAAAGGTCCCTTTAATAATGCACCTGTCACAAATGGTCCAGCCACTGCCGCACCCTTGAAACCTAAATCTTGGTAAGCTAAAGAGGCTTTATCTGTTTTCAATATTTCTTCATAACTGATTCCATTCGGCAACGAGCCCTTCATAATTGCAGCCGGCATTCGCATCAATACAAATTGCCCCTGACCGAAAGGTTTCGTTATCAAATTTGAACTTGAAAATTCAGTTACAGGTGTTGCCTGTGGATTGACAACCTTGCCCAATGGCGTATCCAAAACCTGCACAATGTGATTACCTTGAATACTCACACCTAATTTTTCTAAGAGTTTACTCAACCCAGTTTCTTTTACGTATTTCACTGCAAAGAAAACATTCCCACCTTTTTTCAAATAATCTTCAATAGCCGTCAGCTCGTGATCCATATAAGCTTGTTCTGCGCCCAAAATCATCAAAACATCGGTATCATCTGGAATCACTGGATTTTGATTCAAATGCAAAGCTTGCACACTGTAACGATTGCCCTCTAATAATTTTTTAAATAAATTCGCACCCGTGAGTTCACGGCCGTCCTCTAGATCACGTTCGCCGTGACCAATCACATAATATATTTTTTTATCTTTTTCTCTTGTGACTTTAACAATGGCACCCGTTAACTCTTGTTCATCAATTTTTTGAATTTTATTTCGACGGCCTTGATAATCAACAAAAACGACACCGCCACCTTGATTGACCGAGTACTCTTGCGCCAATTTCGGATTTTCATTAACCTCGACAAACTGTAATTTTACTTTTGAGGATTCATCTTGATATTTTTTTAATAACAACACAAATTGCGCTCGTGCGTCTTCAACACCTTCGGCACCTTTTTTATAAAAATATAAAACTTGAATTTCAGATTTCAAATTTTTCAGAATCAACCTGGTCTGATCGGACAATGAATTCACCTGAGCTGCTGAAAAATCAAATGTTTTATAATTTCTGGCCCCTAAAAAATTCACGGCAATCAATAACACCAGTGTCAGCAAAATGCTGGCCCCCATACTGAGACCTTCTTTGGTAGTTTTAACCTGCCAGAACTCGCGATATAAATTACGGAACGACCAAAGTCCCAACCCCAAAAAGACGACAAAAAATCCCAATGGGATCCACAGATAATCCACCCAGCCGCCCAGCAAAAATCTGGTGATCAATAAACAAATAAATGAAACGCCTGACAAAAGAAAAAATATAACACCTTGTTTTTTCATATTACCTCCAACGCGAACTTTCAACGACTCGCTCACACAGAAAACAAAATAAAAAAATCACACTGGCAAAAAATATCAAACTGCTGCTACGTATGGTGCCCTCAACCAAGGAAACCAAATGTTGATTCAATGATAAGTGTTCAAATATTTGCCTTGATAATGGCGAATCAACAACCTCAACACCAATGCCAACAAACCACACAGACATATTAAACATAACAGCCATCACATAAGCCACCACTGCTGACTGAGTCAGTGATGAAGCAAAAACATCCATCGCAGCATAAACCGCACCGACTATGAAAATTCCAAAAAATGAAATAATCAGCGGCAACCAATTCAGCTTGGTAAACAAGGAGGTCATCGCAGGATATAAGAAAGACAAAAAACAAATACCAAAAATAGCAGCCAGGGCAGCCAGATATTTACCAATCACAATTTGCGCCGAGGTCACCGGAGAGGTTAACAACAAATCAAAAGTTCTTAATTTTTTTTCTTCCGCAAAAAGCCTCATCGTTAATGCTGGAACAATAAAAATTAAAATCAGATTTAAAATATTCAATTGTGGTAAAAATACCTGATAATGAATATTGAGCTGTTGTTTCGGCATATCGGGTTGATACATTGCTGTTTGCAAAGTCATGGCGAATTTATTTAAAATATTTGGATAAATCCAACTGAAAATCGCCGCACATAAAAAACAGACAATATAAAAATTTGGACTGTAATAAAAACCTTTAGTTTCTTTTTTAAAAATGGCAGAGATAGCACTCACAATCCGCCCCCTTGATTCCCATAAGTTAATTGCAAAAACACATCTTCCAAATCAGCTTTGACAGAACTGATCTCAAGCAAACCCAAACCAGAAGAAATCACTTGTTGCGCAATGATCTCAATTATTTCATCACCAGCTGTGGTTTCAAGAGTCCACACCTGCGGAGCCTCAGGACTGATTTCATGTGACATATTTTGCACTTTTAAAATGCCAGGGATCTGTTGCAAAAT
>CAZMVK010000195.1:0-1521 GCA_964569545.1 uncultured Bdellovibrio sp. | reverse complement strand
TGCTTGCGACGATTGCCCAGATGATTTTCTAATTTTCAGACTCACCTTCTGCACACCCTGCTTGATGTGAGTTAAATTTTCCAGTGTGTCCTGTGCAACAATACGCCCCTTACTGATAATAATAATTCTTTCGCAAGTCGCCTGCACCTCAGGCAAAATATGAGTGCTTAAAATGATCGTATGCTGTCCACGTAATTCTTGAATCAGGTCCCGAATCTCAGCGACTTGTTTTGGATCCAAACCTACGGTTGGCTCATCTAAAATCAGCACTTCTGGATCCGACACCAAAGCCTGCGCGATACCCACACGCTGACGAAATCCTTTAGATAAATTTTGAATCATTCGTTTTTTTACATTACCTAAATTCGTTTTCTCGATTGCATGATCGACTTGTTTAGATATTTTTTGTTTTTCAACCAACTTTAGCTCTGCCACATATCGCAAATAACTCTCAACCGTCATATCTCCATATACCGGCGGAGTTTCTGGCAAATAACCAATACGTTTTTTGACTTCAATAGGATTTTCAAACACATCAAAACCACAGACCATGGCTTTCCCTGATGTTGGCGCCATAAACCCGGTGATGATTTTCATCGTCGTAGATTTTCCAGCTCCGTTAGGACCTAAAAATCCAACGACTTCCCCTTTACGGATTTGGAAATTAAGGGATTGTATCGCCTCAATCCCACCATACGTTTTCGTGAGATCACAAACATCAATCATAAAACCTCCTTTAGAAAAATCAAAAATCATCTCATAAGCACAATAAATACAAACTACTTACTTACCAACAAGAGCTTATCCTTTTTTGATCTCCGCACGTTGAGAATCAACTCAATCGACCATCAAAGAAGAAAATACTCGGATGCTTTTTATATTCTAAAATTTGATTTGATTGCGAAGCCGTTGTCCAGTTTTTTCTCTGATTTTTTATTCCTAAAAAGAAACAAAAACCTATTGCAATATAAAATTATACACCTGCGGATGGTGATAAGAGACTCTTCCCAATTTATCACCCTTGATTGGTCGCACAAAACGAACCTCAACCACAACGACCTCTAGCTTTTGCAACTGCACTTGATTTTTTTTCTCTTTCAGCGACAAAGACTGCTCATAAAGCCATTGAGCAACTTGTTTGATTACACTGTCTTTAACGTTTTGATCACGTCGTCGTAAAATAATGGCATGAGCCCCTGGATAATCTTTTAAATGCAACCACAAATCCCAAGCATGAGCCTGTCGCAATATTGCCAAATTATCTTTTGCCGTTTTTCCAATCACCGCCTGCAAACCTTCCTCGAGCTCTAACTTGCGAGTTTTCACATCTGTCTTATTAAAGATTTTTTGCGCCCGACTGGGCAATGGCTGCGCTGCCGTCGTTATCGAAGTATACGACCTACTTGCAATATCCAGTTCTATTTTTTGAACTTCTGCCAACAAGATTTGCTGACGATCGGCAGTTCCTTGTCGTTTCTTTTTTAACAATCGATATTGAGCAAAACTGTTTTCCAAATTCCA
>CAZMVK010000194.1:0-5637 GCA_964569545.1 uncultured Bdellovibrio sp. | reverse complement strand
CAGTTGCAGATGCTGGTTATTATAACTTTATAGCTTTGAAAACGAATGGAACATTGTGGACTTGGGGTCGTGGGGCTTTGGGGGCTATTGGAAATAGTTCTACCGCGAATCAATCATCTCCTGTGCAAATTGGGGCACTGACCGACTACGTAGATATAAGTATGGGAGCGATTTCTTCGTTTGCGATTCGGTCAAATGGCACTTTATGGGCCTGGGGTTTTAATAGTGCGTATCCACAGCTTGGTATTGGAAACAACACGGACAAATCTTCGCCTACCCAGGTCGGCACAGCCACAAACTGGACCAGTATCAGCGGCGGTTATTATTTAACATATGCCAGAAGATCTTAAGCATTCGCCACATTAAAAAAGTGCACTATGTGAATAAGTAAAAATTATTGCTGTAAGTTTGATTGTTGATCCTCTTTGTGGCTTCGACCAAGATCCAGAATTTTCCGGCTCTAATGCAGAGATCCTAAATATCTACCGATCAAGAGAGTGTAGCAAACTCTAGGGAACTCGGGGATTTATGAAAAATCGACAGCAATTTATTTTAGTTTGTCAGCGTTTTGGTTATAAACAAATATTTGGTTTGTGCGGTTTGATTTTAGCGCAGGGTGCGCCGCTGGGTTATATTTTACATCGCTACATATTTGCATCACTCAGTGATAATTTTCTACAACACACTTTGATGTTATTCAAAAATGAAACTGTCACAATCATTTATATGTGGTTGGGATCCAGTTTGTTTTTTTCATTGTTTGGTGTTGCTTCCGGTTATTTGTTTTCTAAATTGGAAGGACAAAAAAATCAGATATCGACATCTTTTAATTTATTAAAACAATTTGAAGAACGTAAACGCCAAATTTTTTATAGTCTTTCAGATGACCTTCATCTGCCAGTCATCTTAGCCATCGAATATCTTGAAGGTTACGTTCGTGGCGATCTTGGAGAAGCCAGCGTGCAACAAAAAGAAATGGCCAGTCAGACGCTGGCAGAGCTGAAAAAATTCCACCACAGTTTTAATAAACTTTTAGATTATCGCAGTCGTATTGTGTCGAGTAACAGTTCCATTAAAAATATTTTTTCAGCGAATGATTTGCTTTGCAAAATACACAGTCAATTGCCTGAGCGAAAATCAGTCGTTATTTCAAATATTGATTTAAATGCAAATGTCCAAGTTGAAATCGAGTTATTTACTTCTGTGCTCAAACAGGTAGTTTCACAAGTTCAAAAAATAAGTGAGAACAAACAAGTTATAATTTCTGGAACGAATAAAGCATTGATCGGCGAAAACATACATGAATTTTATTATCTAATTGTTGAGAGTGAGGGGCAGTGGACAGATCATGCCAATCATCAATGGGTTCCAGCTCGTGAAATAATTGAATGGCATGGTGGAATGTTGTGGACAGAGTCGCAAAATAATAAAATTCAAGTGTATTTGGCTTTGCCATTAGCACCTGTGATAGCGAAGGTTGCATAATAAAATGAATAAACGGCGGTTGATTCTTATTTTAGATCAAAACTATAACAAGGCTTTGATTCTTGATAAAAGACTTGAAGGTTTGGGTTATGAATCTGCTTTCGTAAACTCTGCCGAGTCTGTTATTGAATATTTGAATAAGCAAAAAAATCATCCAGATCTGATTCTTGTAGATATCACAGCGCAAAACATGTCGCTGTTGACCTTGCCAGCGAAAATACAGCAAAAAACTGGTTGGGGTAAAATGATCCCGATTGCTGTTCATTCAGGAATGGCTGATAACGAAATTATTTTAAAAGCAATTCGTAACGGGTTTTCTGATTTTATCATTCGTCCAATTGAAAATGAAATTTTTAGCGATCGTATTGCCAAACTTATTGATCACATGCCAGTTCTAAATGAAACAACCTTTCAAAAACAAATAAATGAAATCGGTAAAATTGAAGCCGAGATGACAATAGAAAAATACAACGAATTTGGTGCAGTTATTTTAACGCCATTTCCATTGGTAGCAGGCGAGATGTTGTACCTTGATTCCGAAACAATTGTAAAAATTCTTGATGAAAAAACCAAAGTTCGTGTGGTCAGTTGCAGTCGCGAAATCAACTCGCAACGGAAATATGAATCTTTGGTGTCTTATGTCGGACTGACCGCAACACAGACTCGTCAACTTAGACAATCAGTGATGTTTGTTCAAACTGACAGTAAAAAAACAGCCTAGGATTTTCTTAAGGTAAGATTTAATCCGTGATGCGATTTAGTCTAGAAACTAAAACTCCAGCTATGATTATAAATCCGGCGCCAATGTATTGATTTTGTAAAATGGCCTCATGTAAAAGTAAAAATGAAAACACACAGGCCACAGGTGATTCTAATAAAAACAATAAGCTTGCAGTAGATGGTGGAATTTTCTTTTGTGCTTTGATTTGCAAGTAAAAAGCAATCAGCGAAGCGCCAAAGGTCATCGCCAACATACCGATCCAACCATTAAAATCCAAGTTCATTAAATTCCATTTTGCTAATTCATCAGCACCTTTAAATAAAACATAAGCACATGAAAATATGGCAATCCATAAAGACTGCATGGTATTGAAGGCAAAATCACTTTTAGTTTTGTTTGCAATATTGCCGACCATAATAATATGAAGAGCAGCAAACACCGAACAAGCAAGGGTTAATAGATCGCCAAAATTTGGTGTCGTCATTTGGCTGACATTAACCATCAGTGCGGTGCCAATCAAAGCTAAAGCTACGCAAAATAAATATTTAACAGTGAATTTTTCGTGTCCCCAGAATACACGTATCAGCGGCACAAAAATAATATACAGAGTGGTGATAAACGAGCTGTTAACAGCGGTGGTGTATTGTAAGCCCCAGGCTTGTAAAAAAAGTGAACCCCAAATCACGGTGGCAGGCCAAAATGAACGAACACCTTCACTATGCAAAATATCAACTGTTTTACTTATTGAAGAAGAACGAGCAAAGAAACCCTTTGCCGATAAGACAGTAATTCCAACAAGTGCCGCACCAAGAAAACGATAAAATAAAATTGCAGCCGGTGAAATTGCTTTCAATGCCCAAACAGTCGCGACAAATGCAAATCCCCACAAAGTGGTGGCGACGATCAACTCAAGCAGCGCAATTTTTTTTTGCCAGCTCTCTGTTGAGTTCTCGCTAGATTTGTCTTTCGATTTCTCAGTAGAATTTTTAATTGTTTTTTTATTAGAATTCTCGTTTGATTTTTCAGTCGAAGGCTTCAGATAAAATCCTTCCGGCTTCGATGCCGTCGACATCAATCAATTGGTGTTTGACCTCTTTGATCATGCCGCCATTGCCGCACAAATAAAAAGTGGTTGGAGTTTGCAGATAATCAAACTCTTTTAAAAAGTTTTGTACATAACCTTTTTTGCCCTGCCATTGATCCGATGGTCGGCTTAAAACATAATCATATTTAAAATTGGGCAGTTCAGTTTTTAATTTTTCTAGTTCAGCTTGATAATAGATTTCGTTTTCATTACGTACGCCAAACAGTAAACGATACTGTAGATCAGGGTGTTGTTCTTTTTTAGACATCAAATAACTGTAATGTTGCGAAAGACCCGTGCCTGTGCTGATGAATAAAATTTGCTTTGTAGGTGGTTCTTTGAAAAAAACACGGCCAAATGGGCCAGTGAAATTCAAGGTCTCTTCACCTTTGAGATCCCAAATGTATTTTGAGGCAACGCCATTATCTACTTTTTTAAATAATAATTTATAACCATTTTTGTGCCGATCATCCGAGGCAATTGAATAAGCTCTGAGGGCAGGTTTTTCATTTTGCGGAACATGAAGCATTACAAATTGACCACATTTAAATGAAAATTCAGCAGGAGTTTCTGTTTGCAAGATCAGTTCTCTGACGTTTGGTGTGTGGTCAATGATTTGCTTGATTTTCATTTTGTAGATGGTGCGAGCTGGTGCTGACAAGATGCCCTCCGTGTCTGGTCTTTATGATTTTGAGAAGTCGCCAGTTGTCCTTTTCTGATACGTTATTTTGCTTAAGACAGCAATATGTTTGTATTGTGATTCTCATAATGGCTTATGAAGCTTTGTTTTGGATAAAATCTGTTTAGAAAACATTGAAATTTCATAGAGAATCTAAATTACTTAAATCAACTGACCGATAGGTGCATCATGTTAGGTGGTTTACTGTTTGAAAACATTTTGAATATTGCTGGGGGACTTTGATGCAAACCCAATCTGCGCGAGTCACCTTTGAGGGTGTTTCTATTTTGATAGCTGAAGATGAAAAAGATTTGCGAGAAATGATTGCAGAAACTTTGGAACTTTATGGCGCCAGAATTGTTCAAGCAGAAAATGGTTTACAAGCTGTGGAAATGATGAATAAAGAAAAGATAGATTTGATAATCAGTGATATTCGTATGCCAGGTGGAGATGGTATTTTGTTTTTAAATGAAATACGTAAAAATGACCCACAATTGCCGCCATTTATTTTTATTTCTGGTTTCTCGGATTTTACAGAAAATGATGCTTTTGCCAAAGGGGCTCAAGCCTATTTTCACAAGCCTTTTGATATGAGTAAATTTATAGATAAAATATTTGGTTTGTGCAAAAATACGATAAAGTGATTGGGTTCATCTCAAAATACCTCTTACAGTAAATGGCCAAATTGATTTTGCTCTTTATTGCTCTGGTCCTGTTATCTTTTTTCAGAAGATTCTTCCTGACATTATCTTTTTTTATTGTTATGAAATTGTGATGTTTAAACAAAATCTAAAATATTTTAAAAGTTCTCTCATAGTCACCTTCATCGGTTTGTTGCTGGGCGGAGGCGTTGGATATTATTACCACGGGACGGCTTATGCTTTTGCCGAAGCTCTGATTTTGTGTGCGATATTAGCCGTTTTAGAGATTTCAATTTCTTTTGATAATGCCGTGGTCAATGCCACTGTTTTGCAAGAGATGACTCCCTTGTGGCGCCATCGTTTTATGACTTGGGGAATGCTCATTGCTGTTTTTGGCATGCGCATGGTTTTTCCTTTGTTGATTGTTGGTATAGTTGCTGGCTTGAATCCTTGGGAAGCTTTTCATTTAGCTGCATTTCAGCCTGATCAATATGCACAAATTATGCAAAGTGTTCATCATCAAGTGGCAGCTTTTGGCGGCGCTTTCTTATTGCTTGTTGCATTGAAATATTTTTTTGACATCGAAAAAGACGAACATTGGATTCATGTTGTCGAAGCACCCTTGGCAAAACTTGGAAAATTAGAAGCGATCGAGGTAGGTTTTACCTTGTTAGTGTTATTGGTTTTGAGCAAGTACGTTCAGGCTGCAGATTCCTTATCATTTTTATGTTCTGGAATTGCTGGTGTATTAACATTTCTAGCGGTTGAAGCAATCAGCGTGTTTTTGCAAAATCCTGAAAAGGATGCCAATGAAATTGAGCATGATATTCACCGCGCAAGCTTGGGAATGTTTTTGTATTTAGAAGTGCTGGATGCTTCATTCAGTTTTGATGGAGTGGTTGGGGCTTTTGCAATTTCAAACAATCTGTTTATTATTTCTATTGGTCTAGGTATTGGCGCAATGTTTGTGCGAAGCCTAACCATTCTGATGGTTGAAAAGGGTTCTTTGCAGGCCTATCGTTATCTT
>CAZMVK010000193.1:0-5764 GCA_964569545.1 uncultured Bdellovibrio sp. | reverse complement strand
TCATCGGCCTGTGCTCGCTCAATAGATTTTTGTATTATCGGCATATCAAAATACTCAGCAACTTGGATCTCGGTTTCGCGTTGGTTTTTACCTAACAATGATGACAACAAATCTAATTTTTCTTCTGTTGAGACGATCATTTGACGTGTGCGTTTGATTTCACGAGCTGCTTTTTGAATCATTGATGCTTGAGTTAAATGAATCTCTCCTTTTTCTATTTTTTCTGACAAAGATGGAATTTCATTTAATAATCTAGCTGCATCGATGCGTCGTTGTGCGCTGGCTGCTGAATAACCAACGGATTCTGTTAAATACGCAAACAAACTGCTGTAGCTCAATTCCAAATACAATCTGCGATTGTCGATTTCTTTAATGACGTGCAGAACTTGGATTAACAGTTCTCTTTCTTGTTGAGCCAGAGATTTGATGCGTGAATCCAGTTCAGAGTTTTTTAAATGGCGTAACTCTTTAGCTGTCGGTGCTGCTGTTTTTATTTTCGTCGTTAGAGATAATGAATTATTCATAGGTAACCTTTCGTGGAACTTAAGTTGATCGATTTTATAAAAATTCGAAAACGAATTCATATTCATATTCATATATAGATATACCACATGATTTCAAATCAACATTTTCCAAAGGTCAGGACTACGTTTGTACACGCTGTAAAAATGCGCTATCAAGTCTGAGCTGCGTGTAAAAATATTTTTTATTTTGTTTTATTAAAAACAGCCTCTTTATCTCTACTAAAAGGATTCTCGAGAGATCAAATCGCAGTCAAACATTTTTTTGTTACGAACCGGTTACATAGGTAACAAAGTAGACCAGCGACATAGGTAACATTATATTATGGCATGGAGAAAAACTATGCCATGGAAAGTAACTATCCCTGTGAACGAAACCGATTTCAAAGAACTCATCGAGTTTATCGAATCACAGGGCATAATGCTTGAACAAGCAGGATAAGAAAAATCAATTTTATTGATTCAATTTTTCTGTCATCTTCTCAATGTTTTGTTGCCATTGAGAAATTGTCATGACCGCTTCGATAGGCGTTTTTTGATTCAATGGAAATCCGCCTACTTCTCGTAAAATAGTTTCTAATTGCTGAATTTTTTCACGCAAAGAATTGATTTCAACAATCGAATCTTGATATGCGTTTTGATTAGATATTTTTTCAGAAATATTTTCTTGGCTTTGCTCAAAACCTTGTCCTGATAATAGCTGCTCAATAGACTGTTCAACGGACAACTCAATAGACTTCTCAGAGGAATACCCAGAGGACTTCACAAAATCCTGCCCAGAAGACTGCTCAGTTGCCTGACTAAAATCTAACAACGACAACTGCGGTGTCGATGAATGTTTTTCTTTTTCCAATTGTCGTAACAACTCACCTGCTCGGCGAGTGATCGCCTGTGGCAAACCAGCTAACTGAGCCACCTGAATCCCGTAGGACTTTTGCATAGCTCCTGAAACCAAAGTATGTAAAAAACGAATCTCGCCATTTTTTTCAGAAATGGCCATATGAGCATTCTGCAACAATGGATAACGACCGCTGAGTGCTGTCAATTCATGGTAATGAGTTGCAAACAAAGTAGTCGCTCTTTTCTGTGTCAGCAAAAATTCTAAAATTGCTTGCGCTAAACTCATCCCATCATAAGTACTGGTACCACGACCGATCTCATCTAAAATCAATAATGAACGATGTGAGCTTTTCTCTAACATGTCAGCCGTCTCAGTCATCTCAACCATAAAAGTTGAAAGCCCCTCTGACAATTGATCACTGGCCCCAATACGCGTGAACACATGATCAAACAATGGCAACAATGCCTGATCAGCTGGAACATAAGAGCCGATCTGGGCTAATATCGCCGTCAATGCCACCTGGCGCATGATCGTTGATTTACCGGCCATATTAGGCCCGGTCAGCAACAAACAACCATGAGGCTTGATCTCGATGTCATTGGCAACAAAAGAAGATTTAACTGTTTGTTCAACCACTGGATGACGGCTGGCTAACAATTTCAATGTCCCATCGGTTGAAAATTGCGGAGCTACATACTTTCTCTCAAGTGCAAGCCATGATAAAGAAGAAATCACATCTAAATAACTGCACTGAGAAGCCAATCGCAAAAGCTCTTGCGCTAACAACATACATTTTTGTTTAAGCTGATTAAAAATCTCATGCTCAAGTTCAGCTCGACAAGACTGACTGGATAAAACTTTTTTCTCAAGCTCAATCAGTTCGTCAGTGCAATAGCGTTCTGCCGTGGTCAAGGTTTGTTTACGCATGTAATACGAGGGAACCTTGTCTTTATGCGTGTGAGTGACCTCGATGTAATAACCAAAAACATTATTGTAACGAATTTTAAGACTGGATATTCCAGTCTTATTTTTTTCTTCTTCTTCCATCTTCTGCAACAAACTCTGACTGTCAGAAGACAAAGTGATCAATTCATCCAATTCTGGCGAGTAACCCTTACGAATCAAATGCCCTTGTTTGATTTGCAAAGGTGGCTCATCAACGATGGTCTGAGAAATTTCTGTAGCCAAATCAGTAATGTGTCGGAACGAATCCAACGTCATTGTTTCAGTCTCTGATTTGTTTTCGATCTGCACGACCGGCGCGATCTGTGCCGCCGCAAGAGCTGCGGTCCCCGCCTGTATTGATTGCTCCAAAGCTAAAAGATCACGAGCATTACATTGTGGTTGAGAAATTTTGCTCAGCCGTCTTTCGATGTCCCCCATTTTACCTAAAATCTCACGCAGTTTTTTAACAGCCGATGGATTTTGATACCATTTTTGCACATCTTGCTGACGCAATAATATTTCTTTTTTATCAATCAACGGAAAAGACAACCACTGACGCAACAACCTTGCTCCGGCCGAGGTCTTGGTGCGATCAGTTGCAAAAAACAAACTGCCCTCACCCTCCCCGCGATACGTGGAAAAAATCTCCAAGTGCCTTAACACTGTAGATGACAAATCCATTTTTTGTTTCAAAGCTCTCTGTTCCATTGGTTTCAAAGTTTTTAAACTTTCAATGCCACCCAATGAATACACATAAGAAAATAAACGATGACTGGCTTCATGCTCTAAAGACAAAGAGATATTATGTTGCATGAACAATGGCTTCATATCTAAAACAACATCATGATGACTTATCAACAAATATGTCGGCAGAATTTTCTTGGAATCTTTTTTCAGATCATCACCGATACCCAGTCGCAACTGCTCATCTTGCTCCGTGGATAAAACCAACTCGACAATCGGCAACAACGAAAGCAATCTTTGTAAATCACGCAATGAAACATCTGCGAAATAAAAATTCTCTCCTGTGCTGGTATCAACACATGACAAATTTGCATCAGCGTAACTTGCAATATAATTGCTTTGATTTTGCTCTAACGTATCTGGATCATAAACCATCCCAGGTGTGAGAATCCTGGTCACCGCACGTTTAACGATACCTTTGGCTGTTTTTGGATCTTCGATTTGATCACAGATTGCAACACGCAAACCGGCTTTTAATAATTTGTTTATCGGCCCTGCCACCGAGTGGTGAGGCATGCCACACATTGGTGTTTCATCCTCTGATTTTTTATTTCTCTGAGTCAGCGCAATACCTAATATCGGTGCCGCTTTGGTGGCATCATCGTAAAACATTTCATAAAAATCTCCCATACGAAACATTAGAATTTTATCTTGATGGAGAGACTTGATTTCCCAGTACTGTTGCATAAGTGGTGTCATAGTTTGTGAGCTAAAAATAGACTGCAATATTCGTCAAACAATATGTCAGCCAAGCAGAAAGCTTGTGCAGACAGCCATGCTAAATAAATGATCAAGAATGTTTTTTTCACTGTGTAACTTTGTTTTAATTAGAGCAATTGCTCCTATGAAAATATAGAGCAAAAATTCTAAATTGCTGATTTCTTTGAGTTATTTAAATTTTCATTTGGGATTTCAGAAAATGTCTGCTCTAATTTTTTTGTCGGCAGGTTCTGGGCTTAAGGCGTGAGCAAAATCAGTAACAACTGTTATGTAACGCACTGAAATGTCCAACCTGTCTGACAATGTTCTCAGGTTAAAGCGGATACGAAATCCACTTTGAGATCATCAGCAGAAAGGATTCACGTTATGTCGAATACATTATCGCAAATTAAAATCACTCCACTTGCCGAGGACTCACAACTGGCAATCAATGGCATCTTGACTCGTCAGGCACAAAATTTTCTCAAAGAACTGCACAAACGTTTTAATCAAGAACGATTGCAATTATTAAAAGCTCGCGAGCAAAGAAAATATCCTCTGCATTTTTTAAATGAAACCAAACAAATTCGCGAATCCAATTGGCAAGTTTCACCAATTCCGCAAGCTCTGCAAAATCGGCGCATAGAAATCACCGGCCCGGCAGAAGCCAAAATGATCATCAATGCCTTAAACAGCGATGCCAAAGTTTTCATGGCAGATTTCGAGGACTCATTATCACCAACGTGGTCTAATCTTATTCAAGGTCAACTGTCATTACTGCACGCTGTGCGAGGCCGTCTGGAATATAAAAATGAAGCTGGCAAAAGTTATCAACTCAATGCCAAAACGGCGACCCTGGTGGTACGCCCCCGCGGTTTGCATTTAGAAGAAAATCATTTCCAAATTTTAAATGCCGATGAACAAACGTACTCGAACATCAGCGGCAGCTTGTTTGATTTTGCTCTTTATTTATTTCACAATGCTGCTGAATCAATGATTCGCGGTTTTGGTCCTTATTATTACCTGCCAAAATTAGAAAGCCATCTTGAGGCCCGATGGTGGAATGATGTTTTCAATTTTGCTGAAAGTTATCTTAGCCTGCCACCTGGATGCATTAAAGCCACCGTATTAATTGAAACCATCCCTGCGGCATTTGAAATGGAAGAAATTATTTATGAATTGCGCGAGCACCTGGTCGCCTTAAACGCTGGTCGTTGGGATTATATTTTCAGTCTTATTAAAAAACACAAACAAGACGCAAAATTTATTTTACCTGACCGAGATCAAGTCACAATGACCACAGATTTCATGAGTGCGTATTGCGAATTATTAGTCCACACCTGTCACAAACGTGGCGCATATGCCATCGGTGGTATGTCGGCCTTTATTCCTAATCGCCGAGAACCAGAGGTCACCAAAGCAGCGCTAGAAAAAGTCACTCAAGATAAAAAACGCGAAGCGGAATTGGGTTTTGAAGGCACCTGGGTGGCCCACCCAGATCTGGTCGACACAGCCATGAAACAATTTGACCAAGTCATGGGAAACCAGTTGCAGCAACAAAACAAAGGTCTAAGCAACTCTGCACATCAATACAGCCACAGTTATTTTGCAGAAAAATTATTAGATACTAAAATTGCCAACTCACAAATCACAGAGACTGGCATCCGTAAAAATATTTCTGTAGCCATTCATTATATGGAAAAATGGTTGCAGGGAACAGGTGCCGTTGCCATTCACAATCTTATGGAAGATGCCGCCACTGCTGAAATTTCTCGTATGCAATTGTGGCAATGGCTTAAACACAGTGCTGCCTTTACAACTCAGAATGGAAATACAGAAAAATTTTCTTTGTCTCTATTGCAAAAATATTTTGACGAAGAAGTTTTTAAATTAGCTCCGTTATTTAACGAATCAAAATCATTTCCGATTGCTTGCCGTGCTTTATTTGAACTGGTCACAAGCCCCTCCCCCGAAGACTTTTTGACTCTCAAATTGATGCCGCATATTCAAACTC
>CAZMVK010000192.1:1269-5844 GCA_964569545.1 uncultured Bdellovibrio sp. | reverse complement strand
ATTTTTGGGACAACTGAATTTGTTTTTTCGGTAACACGAATTGCCGGGCAATTCGACTTCGTCTCATTGTGAGAATCTACAGTGCACAAGTTGGAGTTTCCTGGCTAATCAGTCGATAATATAACTGATCGACCCGGGGGGGGATGATGAGTTTATATTTTCGTGGGCTTATTAAATCGTTATTATCGTTGTCCGCGGTTGTAATCTGTTTTGCAAATTTATTTCCGGCAAATGTTTTTGCAACGTCCCTCGTTGAAACTTATACTGCGGAAGAATATAAACCATTAGCACGACGACTTTTTGAAAGAATCACTGGTGTTAAAATCGCCAGTGGTGATGAGCGTGTCAGCAAGATGGCCGGCCTGTTGGCAAAAGGTAAACCAAATTCTGCCATTAATATTGCACTCAATGATCCATCTTTTACCAATGTTAGAGCTCGTAATTTTGCTTTACAGCTTTCAAATAAAGCCAATTCTTTGAATGTAAATTTAGATGATATGTCAGCCTTAATTACCGGTATTATTCGTGACGATATTGATTTTCGCGAAATCTTGACTGCGCATTACCACTATGAACTTAGCAATGGTCACTCGTATAAAAATAATTTTAACATGCTTTTGGAAAATAATTTTGCCGAAGCTGAAGGACTCTATTTAGCTAGGGATTATGTATACACATATGATCGAAGACTCCCAGATTTACATTTAGGTCTAGAGAAAACGTCGGGCATGTTCGTTCCAATCAGTTACAACACTGGAAAATTAAATAAAATATATTCAAAGCCAGGGCGTAAAGATGGTTTGGTCGATGAATCTATGGTGCAAACAGAACGACATCCAGATCCAGCTGGTATTTTAACAACTCGTGGATTTGGGGCCAGTCAATATTCAGGCGGAACCAATCGACGACCTGTTGAATTCGTTGTGAGAAATTTTTTATGTAGCTCAATGGGAGAGATTGCTAATAACATGGCTTCAGATGCCTACGTTGGCAAAGATGTCAGTCGTTTTCCAGGTGGCAACCATCAAACATATTTAAACAGTTGCAAGAGCTGTCATACGGTTATGGATTCTTTTCGTGGAGCTTTTGCCAAATCAGATTTTAAACAACTGTCTGGACAATTTGGTGAAAACGCAGCTTTGTTTCACGGTGATTTTGGCATTAAATATTATACGCAGGCGCTGGACTGGCGAAATACATACTTGCAGCTAAAGCCGCAAATGGATGAGCAGGTTGCAGCTAAAATTGGTGACCAAACGCAATTGTTAACTGCTGCTCAAAAAATGTCAGAGCTGGATTATTCTCTCTATACACCATCATCACCGGCTGGAGCGCCGTCTAACTTTGCTGAGCGGGTAGTTTGGGAGAAATATTTATTGCAACATAAGTTGTTTTTACCACAAGCTATGAAAAAGATAAAAAGTGATTATATAAATCCTTTACCAAGCAGTTCGGCATGTACAAAAAATTCTACAATTTCAGCTTTAATTAATAAACTGACCGATCCAAACGCACAAAATAGTGCGACTTTTACAGAAAAATTATCAGACTTCAGTTCGACACCAGCGGCAACAGCGGATGCAAAAACTGTTTGTTTAAATGGTCTATATAATCAAATGATGAATTATGTAAACTCACAAGCAGACCCTTCTTGGTCTGCTTGGAAAAAAGAAAGCTTAAAACAAGTTTATTTAAACAACAAAATTGTCTTTGATTTAACTTTGAAAAAAGCAAAAACGGCTTATGATGCGCAATTTGAAATTGATTATTTTACGCCTATAACAATGATTGTCTCACAGAGCAACTCTCGTTGGTCCACAGCTAAAAAGGCATATGATGCAGCCGCGGCTAATGCCCCAAACAAAGCTGAATTATTGCAGACAATGAATCAAGAAAAAGAATATTTGTTACAAATTGTGGATTTTGTTGATCAGTCTAAAATCAATCCACTAACTAGCGGTAATTTAGCTGTTGAAAGTGTAAAAAAACCAGTTAGCTCTCCACAGTTAATAATAAAACAAAATTATTTAAATATCAGACCAGCAATTAGTAATTTTGTATTTACATCTGAGTTTTTAATTCCAGAGGCAATTGTCGAATTAAAAGCAATGGATGCCACGTTGATTGCATTTGATTTTATCAATGATTATAAAACCAATAATTTAACTTCAAAAGTAGCTCTGCACCTCATTGCAAAATTTCAAGCCAATGGTGCCTCATCTGAACTGATTATAGCGCTTAAAGATTTTATCTTAAACAAAACCAATGAATTGTTAGAATCTGATCGCTTTTATGTACGCAATGAACGTAGAAATTATTTGGAAAGTTTAGATCAGTGGATTGTGAATATTACTCCGGGTGTTTCACAAAAAACAGGTGTTGTTGATAAAATGAATAATGGAACATATCCACAAGGCTTTGAAGTCGTTGATGACAGTTTTGTTAATTTATCTTCTGAAAAATATGGCTGGCGTGGTTCATTCAAATCTGGTGGGCGAGGTCTTGGTCAGTTTGGACAAATGATTTCTCAGTCTTCTGCTTTTAGCTCATGTATGGCTAAAAAAATATTTAAAGAAGTTTGTTATCAAAATATTTCCGACCCTAATGAAATTAAAAAATGGCAAGGTCGATTTGAATCACTGGGTTATAAAGTTAAGGCTTTGATCGGCGAGATCGTCCAGAGTCCTAGTTGCGGTTTGGTCCAAGGCGGAGGCCAATAATGAAAACAAATATTTTAAAATACATAACAGTCACTTTTATATTATTGGTAGCCTATGCAAACTGCGCACGTTTTACGAATCTAGATTCTTCATCTGAAAATGAAACAGTATCGCCGTCTACTTGTACAGATTGTGATACCAAAACTGTATTTCTTAAACCAAGCAAAAAAATTGAAAACATCGATGGTGAAAATTTAAATGTTCGACAGTTTTCAGAGAGTGCTTTTTCATTATTGGGTCAAAGAGCGGATAAAATTGCACCTATTTATTTAGATGTTTTGGTGTCTGAAAAAGAAGCCAGACGTCCCTTGTTGCCTCCGATAAATCAAATATCAACTGTCAATTCAATGGGAGTTTTAAGTCAGGCCTCTTTAGCAGGACAAATTTGTCGAGTTTTTATAGCAAATCACGCCGACAGTGTGAGTGGTGGAGAAAAAGGGACACCTGTTCCATTTTTTGAAGCTATCAATTGGACAAAAAATCCTGAGCTTGTTGATAAAACCCCGCAGCTTTCAGAATTGATGTGGATTGCTTCGTTTGAAAAAATGACTTTAAAAATGTGGGGACGAGCGCTGAAATCGGAAGAAAAAACAGCCGCTGTGGAATTTGTTAAAACAGCGATGGCCGAATCTTTAACCAGTAATTTAAAAGCCAATACTGAAGGTGGGGGAAACAGTCTTCAGTCTATAAATATGGGAATCATGTTGTGTACGGCGGCCTTGGTCGCTCCAGAATCTGGTTTGTTGTAAGCGATATTTAGGCACGGGGGTGCTAATGAAAAATGATAAATTAAAAGCATATTTAAAAGATAATTCAATTGTTCATGAACAACCAAACAAGTGGTCACGCCGTGAATTATTAGAAATTGGTGCCGTACCCTTTGCATTGCGTATGATGATTCCCAGTGCGGCCAGCATGTTGGCGCAGGTGTTATCATCACCTGAAGCGCGAGCTGCGGTAATGGTGCCAATGCCTATCATCACTGTGAATCTATCAGGTGGCGCAGCATTGCACGGTAATATTATTGCTTTAAATACAAGTGGCGGTCTTTTATCAAGTTACAATTCATTAGGCATGGGACTAAAAACTGGAACCAATGGCGTGGAAGCCAGTCGTATAGATTACTTGGGGTTGCCATTTCATAAAAATAGTTTTCTTTATAAAGGTCTGCATGATGTCTTAGGAGATGGCACCAGTGTCGTTCAAAATTCCAAGGGCATTTCATTTTGTACAATTACAAATAATGATACGGCCTCAGTTGCGCCATTGCGACCACCATTTGATTTGTCTCCAGCAGTTGAAAGCGCAGGGCGTATGGGGCAATTGTTTTCAGATTTACAATATTTTGGTAATGTGGCAAACAAAGAAGGAACAATTTCAATCAAATCATTTAAAGATGAAGAGCCTGCCAGTCGCTTGGCGGTGGATTCACTTACGCAAATTAAAAACTCTGTTGCTCTGAGTGGGATTTTTGCTGAGATGCCAACAAAAGCCGGCAGTACTGGCAAATTTGATCGATTTACTGCTGGGCAAAAAAATGGTTTAGCACGTTTTCTCAGTCGTCTGACCGCGAGTCAGGCTGCAAATAAAAAACCAGAATTGGCTCAGGCTACAGATCAAATGCAAGACTTAATTGGCGGAACAGTCAGTGGTGCTGATTTGGTAGATCCGTTAAAATCAGCTGAAGCAAAGACGGCGTTTAATTTGACTGGCTCTTCGAGTGCCGTGGATTTGGCAGTATCCTCAGTCGCTTACTGTGCGCTTAAAGGTTATTCTTCACATAGTTTGTTGGTTTTTGGTGGTTACGATTATCACCAGCCCAATCGATCTCTTTCTGATAATTCCGATTACAGTG
>CAZMVK010000192.1:0-1259 GCA_964569545.1 uncultured Bdellovibrio sp. | reverse complement strand
CGGTTTTTATTTCTGTTGTAACAGACGGAGCATGTTCGACATCTTTATCAACTGCTTATGGTGCACCTTGGGTTGGTGACAATTCAAATTCCATGCAGTTAGCTTTTGCTTATCATCCAAATGGGGTGTCTAGCAGTGGTTCACAAGTGGGCGCTTATTTAGATGATCAGTCTGTTGATGCGACAACCTTGGTTGGTGGTCGTTCGGACTATGTCACAGCAGCAATACTTGCAAATTATTTATCGATGAATGGAACAATAGATCAGTTTACTAAAATTGCACCAGCTACAATTACATCGAGTAGATTGAACGAAGTTATACGCTTAAGCAAAAAAGCGTAACCACGGTATTTAGGGGGAGAGTACATGCTATCGAGTATTATTGTTTTATTTAAAAAAATTCGTTCAATAATCGTTTTAGCTACTCTGTCAGTTGTGGTTTTATTTTTATATCAAAATTGTGGATTTATGCCTGAGGGATTTTCGACAATATCTACGATGTCGGAAGATTTAAGCTCTACGGGTGGTGATCCAGTCGGCCCCTTGTCTACCGATCAATGCGAAGAAGTTTTGATACAAGAATTTGCAAAAAAAGATGGATATTATGATTTTTTAAAAAACAACTGTTCTGCTTGTCATAATGGTTCCAATGTCGAAGCACCTGCATTTGCGCATACAAATATTGCAATTGCTTGGCCTGCATTTATGAATAAAGAGATATTAAGTTCTGGTGGGGTCAGTGCGCGTGCTGTCAGCAACCACCAAGAGGGAATAACAGGACCACAAAATCAGGTGGTCATTGAAGAATTGCATTCTGCATTAGCTGAAAAAGAAAAAACATATAATGTATGTAAAGGTATTTCGCTTGAGGCTCGACCAATCAAAACAGCGGAAATTTCTTTGGATTTCATCTCAGATCAGGCAACTTTAAATGCCGACTCAGTAAATCCAGAGAAAAAATTTACTTTGATAAATAATCAATTAGAATTTTCAGCCGAAATTTCTCGTCTTAAACAAGCAAGTTATGCCGTGATTAAAAAACCAACTTTTATTTTACTTGGTGGGGCAAAGCCTACCTCAGCCTTTTCCGTCAAAAAGTTATCTATATATATTAACGGTATTTTAAATACAGAAATGACTGTTTACAATATTTTGGATGGCATGATTTGTTCTGCTAATAAAACAGTTTTGATGTCTAATAAAAACTCGGAAATTTTTGTTAAGAGCCAGTTTCTGGCTACAGATAAAATATCCTTCGAA
>CAZMVK010000191.1:0-5947 GCA_964569545.1 uncultured Bdellovibrio sp. | reverse complement strand
GAGAAAATAATAAATTATTTTCTCTGCTTTCTGCGAAAAGGCAATAAACGAAAATACTAAAATATATCGTCAAAACCCAATTGGATTTTATTAATTTAGGCCTATTCTTCACGGGTACCCTTAGGAATGTTGACTGTGAGCAAATTTGCTAACTATGAACCACCGACGCCAGTTGCCCCCGCCTTTGGAGTGCTAAGACCGTCTTGAACATTCAATAATGTTTTATTCTCATCAATGGACCAATAATCCGGCTCCATATTGCCAACTATGTTTGCGGTAGCCCCTGCTAAAAAATTATTTCCATTGTTACTAACAATATAAATACCACCAATGTCGCCAATTGGCCCTGGCATTGTGCCATCGGGTCCACGAACTACCCAGGTGTTTATCCCCTGACCATTTCCGCCTAGGCCCGTTCCGGCACCACCACCACCACCACCACCACCACCCTTTTTACCACCAGCACCTCCCGCGTTAGCTGTAGGTAAAAGAAAATTTAAATACTGCCATTTGGGTTTCATATTGTTCATAGACGAATTACTTAAGGTAGCATAAGTCATCAGATCGCCAGCGACCTGCATCGTACCATAACCACCTGGTTGAAAATATCCACCTGTAGTGAAACCCACATTATAATAACTTTTTCCTACAGCTCCAAAACCAATCAGAAAAAAATTAGGATCGTAAACACTGGCCTCGGCATGATAAGCCTTTTCCGCTGTATAGAGATGCGATAACAAAGTTTTAGCATTTGCCTGCCTAGTCCTGCCGACATATTTATCAACCTGCACCACAGCCATGGCAGCTATAATTCCAACAATAGCAACAGCAGTCATTATTTCGATTAACGTCATACCTGATTGATTTTTTTTATACATAATTTTTATACCTGAAAACAATGATTAATTATTTATAGAAGCTCTTTTGGAAACAGATAATATCAACATCTTTTCAGCTAGAAAGTAAACGAAATTAACCAACGCTATCCAAATAAGAATAAACAAGAGATGGCTATCTACGTACGGCCTAAAAATTAACGGAGTAGAAAAGGCTAAATTAATATTAAAAATTGGGCTCGTAAAATGATAGCTAATCAGAATTAAATTCACTGTGTACAATAATGCAAGTCGACTAGTTTTTTTATGTGGATAATAATGGCAGCCTATGATGCCGATCACGCATGAGCCAAGATGTGTCAATAGCGAAATTGTTTCAAAATTTCCACCAACTAGCAAGTCACTAATCCAAATAAAATTACCAACTATCAAAGATATCGTCGACAACCAGATCAGCTCTGACTTTTCAAACATCAGACCCAAAACAAGCATCAAGTTAACCACATTACAGTGCCAAAATATTTTCTGTGTTTCACCAATTTCGTAATAGCCATAAAGTCTAACCATAAAAAACATTAGCGGCCAAACAGCCAAAAATAGATTTTTTTTTATTACCAATTTATTTTTCATTTAAAATTCTTCTGTACTCATCTTCCGATAAAATTAGCATTTCATTTCCAATGCTGTTATTAATTTTTTTATGATAGCTTACAAAGTGTTGGTTCAATTCCACTACGGACTCTAAAGCCTGTGTTGATATATTGTTGGCATAATCATCACCTGTTTGGCCAAAAAAATATGTGTAAAATTTCAAACAATAGGTCTTAACTACAATAAATACTGAGGGTTGATATTGATACTCTCCTAAATATATTTGCTGAGCTATCTTCTCGGAAACAAGTTGCTCTTCATGTGCTATATTTAAATTTTGATATTGCACGGATTCTGCCATCAATTCAAACTCTGGATCCACTTCAATATCAGAAGGTTGATAAATATATTCATCTGTGATTCCTAAGTTTTTCGCAGAGATGGCGTTTTTCCAATACAATTTTGACATTATTGCTGGTCGAATCTGATATTTATCATACTTTTTCATAATATATGGAATAATCCCATTGCAGAATAAAGATCCTTTTATGTCTCCATTTTCATCGTACTGAACCTGAGATTCATTCAAATAATAACCAAAAGACTTATGATATTTTGCTTCAAACCCATCGACACTTTTAATTATTTCTTTGTAAAAATAATTTGCGAAATCTATTTTTTTAAATCGATACACGGCCGCGCGAGCAGCTTGACCTTTTAACCAATATTTAAGTTTTTCTTTACTGACGCCAGTCACATAAAAATCATAAACAAACAACTCTCCATTTTTCTCCACAACGAATGACATATGGCTAAAGCTACGAGGCTGATGCACTATTGTTGCAGATATTGCGGAGGTAAAAGTATTCCCATAACTGATAATGATATCTCCTGGCAAAAACACATGAGCTCTCGTTCCGACGTAATGACTGAATACTGGGTCTTTCGCAAAGAAACCATTTGAATATTTTCTTATGAAATTATTTTTACCCAAGTATAGAGTTAAATTTTCTTCGCTGAATCGTAAAAACCCCATGTATTTATGAAATGCCAAGGAGCACGCGTACTGTTCATTTTTATTTTTAAATTTTAATTTGAGAAAATTTTTACGTAAATGTTGTCGAGCTGACCAGAATGATTGAATTTGTTTAAACAATAGTTGTGAATATAAAAAACGCCCACGATCTGCAACCATTTCATTAACTTTAAAACCGTCATCGGCAATAGCTCGTTCGAATTGCGGAGACAATTGACAAACACCATTGGCATCTAAGGCAATCGTTAATTTTTCATTGTTTAAGGTCTCTAATAGCCTGCTAAAATTAGCTGCAGATGAGTTGTTTTTATTTACTTGAGAAAGGGCGGGCTGAATAAAAAAAAACAAATGATTGTATTTAAGGCTAGAAAAACCTGGTAACAATTATATTTTTTTTCAATCATAAACTATTATCCAAGCATCATCCAATTCATGGCCACGCAATCCATTTACAAAATAAATTACAATCTTATTGGATACAAGAACAGTCTTTTAAAAAGACAAAACCTTTGCAAGGCGCCAAGGTTTTGTTTAATACAATAGCTTCTAAATTCGTATTAATGAGTTTGCGCCAATGACTGGCCAGTAAAATGTGCTTTCACACCAAAACTTCTTTCGTTCTGAACTTTGAAAAGTTCTTTTGGGTTTTTGATGTCTAATGCGTTCACCAAAACTTGATCTACGTGATCAACCAAAATGACTTTCAACTCTTTCAAAATTTCTTTTGGTATATCTTTAAGATCTTTTTCGTTCTCTTTCGGGCAGATTATTGTTCGTATTCCACCACGATGAGCAGCCATGACTTTTTCTTTCAACCCACCAATCGCCCAAACTTTACCACGCAAACTGACCTCACCAGTCATTGCTACTGTTCTACGAACAGGTGTTTTGGTAATAGCTGAAACAATCGCTGTACAAAGCGCAATACCCGCTGATGGACCATCCTTCGGCGTAGCTCCCTCTGGTAAATGGATATGCACGTCGATATTTTGGAAATACTCTTTATCTAAAGCAAATAGAGGTCCGCGCGAACGCACGTAGCTCATTGCCGCAGAACAAGATTCTTTCATAACATCACCAAGCTGCCCTGTGACCGTGAATTTTCCACGCCCCGGAACAATCGTTGCCTCCACCGCCAATAGCTCTCCGCCAACCTCAGTCCAGGCCATGCCGTTAACCAAACCGATTTCGTTTTGCTCTTCGATTTTGCTCATTTTATATTTTTCAGGGCCTAACAATTCGATCAACTTTTTCGGCGTGACAACATAAGCTACTGCCGAAGTTTTTTTCGCTTTTGAATCTTTAGATTTGGCAGTTTTTGAAGCTGTTTTTTTAGTTTTCATATCTTCCACGGCTTCCGCTTTGACGATGTCACGCGCAACTTTTCGACACACATTCGCAACCTGACGCTCTAAATTTCTGACGCCGGCCTCTTTCGTAAAAAAACGAATGATATTTCTCAGTGCTGCATCTTGAATTTGAACTTTGCGGTCTTTCAAACCATGCATCTCAAGCTGTTTAGGCACCAAGTAATTGCGCGCGATATGAAATTTTTCAGTCTCTGTGTAACCCTCAAGACTGATGATCTCCATACGATCCAGCAATGGACGCGGAATCGTGTGCAATGAATTCGCTGTCGCGATAAACATTACTTTCGACAAATCATATTCGATTTCCAAATAATGATCTTGGAATGTACAGTTTTGCTCTGGATCTAAAACCTCAAGCATTGCTGAGCTTGGATCACCACGGAAATCTGAAGCCATTTTATCGATTTCATCTAACAACAAAAGCGGATTTCCTTTGTCGACCTTACGCAAAGCTTGCAGGATTTTACCTGGCATTGCTCCAACATAGGTTTTTCTATGACCACGAATCTCAGCCTCATCACGAACGCCACCCAAACTGATGCGTGCAAATTGACGATTCAAAGAACGCGCAATCGATCTTGCTAAAGAGGTTTTACCAACCCCTGGAGGGCCGACCAGACATAAAATTGGACCATTCAAACCTTTAGCAATGGAAAGAACTGCTAAATATTCAATAATTCTTTCTTTGACCTTTTCAAGTCCCCAATGATCTTCATTCAAAACATCTTCTGCCCAATGAATATCGTGTTTCTCTTCAGAGTACTCTTGCCATGGCAATGACAAAACCCAGTCGATATAATTTCGAACCACTGTTGCTTCTGCAGACATTGGCGACATCATTTTTAATTTTTTAATTTCTTTGCGGATTTTCTCTTTTGCTTCCGCAGACATTTTCTTTTTGCTGGCTTTTTCTTCTAAATCAGCAAGCTCTTGTTGGTAATCGTCTTTCTCACCAAGTTCTTTTTGAATGGCCTGCATTTGCTCATTCAAATAGTACTCTTTCTGAGAGCGCTCCATTTGTTTTTTCACGCGGCTGCGGATTTTCTTTTCAACTTCAAGAATTTCAATCTCAGCAGTCATCGTGTTTAACAAATGTTCTAAACGTTTACCTGGATCAAAAATCTCAAGTACAACTTGTTTGTCTTCAAGTTTTAAGTTCAGTTGTGCAACAATAATATCGGCCAACTCACTTGGTTGATCGATAGTTGACACCCGCATTAAAATCTCTGGCGGTATGCGTTTGTTCAGCTTGACGTAAGTCTCGAAAGTATTTTTAACCGAACGGATCAAAGCCTGGGTCTCGACCATGCTTGACAAGTCCTCGACCACATCTTCAGTCTGAACTACGAAAAAATTATCGTTTGGTACAAAGTTTTTAATCTTTACTCGGCGTTTACCCTCTACCAATACCTTAACGGTACCATCTGGCAAACGTAGCAATTGAATGATCGTTCCGACAGTACCTACAGAATAAATATCCTTAGGCTCTGGGTTGTTGGTTTTTGCGTCTCTTTGCGCTGCCAACACGATATCAGTTTGCTTGCTCATGGCCTCTTCAAGGGCATTGATACTTTTTTCTCGGCCCACAAAAAGAGGCATCATCATATGTGGGAATATAATGAGATCTCTTAGCGGCAACATAGGCAATTGTGTTTTGTTATCCGTAGCCCCTGACATGTCCCCTCCTTAGAAGAAAGTATGCTAATCACACTCTCCTATTAATATGGTAACGATTGTCGGGAAATCTTGGAAATAGTATTTATTTTTATTTTATTTTTCTGGTATTTCACAAATATCACGAACATATCTGGACTTTCTTTAACAAAACCTGGACCAAATACAGAAAGAAATACCCTTTTCGACATCTATTTCTTATTCACAGCATTAAAAAAGCCCAACCATTTCTGATTGAGCTTTTTTGTTTGTTTTAAAAAAATACTATGCGCTCTCTTGTGAACTCTTTTTCTCGTCTTCGATCTTCATCTCTTCTGGTGTTTTGTAAACCAGAGCTGGAGCTGCACCTTCATTGATTACTTTGGCGTCAATGATAACTTCTTTGACGTTAGTTTTCGATGGAATGTCATACATAATGTCCAACATAGATGATTCGATCA
>CAZMVK010000190.1:0-5985 GCA_964569545.1 uncultured Bdellovibrio sp. | reverse complement strand
TCCCAATCAAAAGGGCTTAATCCCGCTCGATAAGCCTCTGCAACCAACTCAGAAAAAAATCTCAACTCATCTTTTAAAATCACAGACATACCAGCGGTCACAATCTGCACGGCTAAGGCTTGATAGTCTTTACCCATTTGTTTAGCCAGATAACGATCCATTACCAAACCAGGCAAAAAATCGCCCTCACCATAACAAAGACGAAAACTGGATTCATAACCCAACTGTTTGCGTTGCCACCAAATTTTTAACAAACGATTGCGAATGGATTCTGGCTGACAAATATCTTTTTCATTTTGTTTAAAACTCAAGGCACGAAAGGAAATAAGCGATTGCGGATTGCCATAACCATGAGCTAAAAACTGACCTTTAAAATCCAACAAAGTAATTGGAGCCCCCTGAGGATGCCCCTTAGGACTTTCGTTCAACTCGTTAGAGAACACCCATGGATGACGTCCACGAATACGACGATCAGCTCCATTGCGCAAACGCCAGACTGCGGTAAGGTCACTTGGTTTTGAATTTTTCATATTTTCTCCAACTGTTTTCAAACTTTTTGATTCTGATTAATAAAAAAAAATTTGCGAATTTCCGGCCGACCGAATCACCCAGTAATGTGAATCTTTTAAAACTCTTAATTTAAGAAAGCGGCCATATGTATTTTCAAAAAAATGAATAGTTTATTTTTCAGAAAATAAAAGATTCCTTTCGACTTAAAATACTATGAACTCCTTATTAACTATTAGCACAAACCATTCAACCATTCTAAATTTTCAAAACTAACTAACTAACTAACTAACTAACTAACTAACTAACTATCTATCTATCTATCTATCTATCTATCTATCTATCTATCTAAAGTTTTTTCCCAAAGTAGCTATTCAAAGTAACTACCCAAGGATAGAAATCCATACCAAAGAATCTATCTAGCCAAATCAGTTATTTAAAATATTAACTAAAATGCTATTTCGAATGGTTTTTAGAAATTGCAAACAGCAAAAACACAGTTTTCTGTTGCTTAGAAAAATTATCATCACTCACCATAATCACCGTTTGGCGACCATCAGCAAGCAGGGGACCAAGAGTCATTCCCTCAAAATTATCTATTACAACCTTGGTTTTCAACGTTGCAAAATCTAAAAGCAATTCACGTTTTAATGCTTTTAAATCTTTTTCCTTATTTTGCAATGGAATTTGTGGCCACGAAGAAATATCCGTAACCTCCGCTGCGGCAATATCTGTCAAATATATCTCAGCAGTAAATGCCAATCCAGCAGTAGAAATCTGCGCCCCACGCTCAAGAACCAAAAGCTGATGCTCATCAATAAATAAAATTTCGGAAATTCCCTTTTGCAGAACCAATGACTTTTTTACATCCTGTGCACTCTGTACATCTACTGAATCAGGCAACCGACTGGAATCATGATTACCAGATTCAAAATCAAATGCGTAAGCCCATTGTCGTCCCGGCTTTAAAACCCAAGCCTCAGGCGAAGTGTACTCGATAAAGCGTACGTAGTGACTATCATCTTGCAACAGCGGAGCCTCACCAGCCACCAACCATTGACGTCCATTTGGATTGGCCGACAAACCCTCAAATGCCAAATTATTCTGTACACCTTTTTTTTGCACACCCACTATTTCAGGCAAAAACTGATCTGGAATCTCAAATTTTTTAACAATGGTTCCATCCGTCTTTACATCAATCAATTGGGGTTCGACACGAGGCTTGTGATTCATGTCTCCTTCATTGGTGATTAACATATCACCCCATGGAGCCATACTGATTCCCTCAAGATCTAATACAGCAGAAAAAGACCTGGTCGCAGAGCGAGTGCTTTGATGTGCCAAAGCACTTTTATTCACATTCAAAAAAGTCACCGCCGTTGGCTCAATCGAAATATTATTTTTCTCATTGATTTTGATTTTAAACTGATAAAATCGCGGTTCATTGACATTACCACGATCATCAGAGATCGCATAAAGCACATCGGTCTTTGAATCGTAATAAAGCCCCGACAATCCACCAATCTTAGTTTTCGCAAAATTCATTTTGTAAGGCAATATCGTCTGCGATAGATAACTCAACTCAACCGACTGAGCCAAAGAAGAGCAAAACAAAATAAGCAGACATAAAAAACGGAATTTAAATCTCGTAGACAAAACTAACATCCTAAAAACCTATTTCTTTTGCATATTTTTTTCTGCCAAGGTCACCGTATTCTCTAACAATGTGGTGATCGTCATCGGCCCAACACCACCCGGAACTGGAGTATAGGCCTGGACCCAATCTTTCAACTCATCCAAACGAACATCACCGGTAACACCTTGGCCTTGACCACTGCCGTGCATGCCGACATCAACAACCACAGCACCTTTTTTAAAATCAGATTTACCAAGCAAATGTTTTTTACCCGCAGCCACCACCACAATATCCGCCGCCAAAGTATACTGCGACAAATTCACAGTGTGAGAATGGCAGACAGTCACTGTCGCGTTGGCCATGGTTAATAAGTGCGCCATTGGCTTGCCGACAATCTCGCTGCGACCAACAACAACGGCATATTTGCCAGCTACTGGAATTTTATAATAATCCAACATCGTCATCACCCCTTGCGGAGTACAAGGTGCAATCCAAGCATCACCTGCCCACAATCTGCCTAATGTTTGATAAGTAAATCCATCCACGTCTTTTTCAGGCGGAAGAATGGCCAGAACAGGTTTGATACTTAAACCCTTTGGTAAAGGCAATTGAACCAAAATTCCGTCAATATCTACATCGACTGCCAGTTGCTGAATTTTATCATTAAGTTCTGCTTGAGTGGTCTTTTCTGACATCTCGATTTTGCTCGAGCGAATGCCGACACTGTGACAAGATTTTTCTTTGTTACGTACATAGACTTGGCTGGCTAAATCCTGCCCAACCAAGACCACCGCCAGATGCGGGGTGCGTTTATGCAGGTTTTCAAATTGACGAATTCGCTCTTTCAGCAGAATTCGTCGGTGCTCAGATACGATTTTGCCATCAATTATCATCATAGTGACTCCAATGTCCCAAATTTCTCACAGAAATTCAATTCTTTGAGTTAGCTGTCCTTGACCCACCGACCCGCTTTGTTTTATGGTCGCAATTGATTAGCCACAAGGAGGACTCGATGTCTGATAAGGTAAAACTCTCAAAAGATGGTAGCTCCATTGACTTTGTTCAATCAGACAGTCTTCCGACATCCTTAAAAAAATTCCGTCAAAGCCCTGAAATCGAAGGTTTTTACCGTTTCATTTATGAAAATGACCTACAAAAAGAAGCTTTTGATATTTTGGATCGCATCATTAATGAGCGAAAAGCCAAAAAGAACGCTGCCAAAGTTCCAGTCATTAAAGCTAAAGACAAAAAAACAAAATAATTCCGGAAAATTTGCCTTTTAAAGCACCAGTTCCGATTGGCGCTTTAGGCTACGTCTATTCTTGAGTTAAACTCTTGCCCTTGTTTTGCTCCAGCCATCCGCTGGAGGCAATATGTTCAAATCTAATCAAAAATCAAATGCTCTAATTTTAAACAATCAAAAAGGCCAAACTCTGATCGAGTATCTCATAATCGTCGCCCTTGTCGGCGTGGGCTCTGTTGCGCTGATGAGATCCGTAGGCCAAAACGTCAACGCACAATTTGCGCAGGTCGTTCACGCTTTGGGGGGCGAGGTCGAAGGAAATCGCAAAGCCGCCACAGTCAGCGCCAATGCCTATAAGAAAAAAGATCTCAAAAATTTTGTTAGTGGCTCTATCGGGCACAGCAACAATTCAAAAAACTCTGATGACAACAACGAATAGAATAAAAAAAACAAATGGCCAGGCTGTCATTGAAACCACCCTTGCCATCTTGGTCTTGGTAACATTCATCACAGCTCTATTGTGTTCTCTGTATATGCTCAGTCTTAAAACCTGGCTTGGTTATTCATCACATGAGCTGCTGTTGTGTCGGCAATATCAGCCTGCAAATTATTGCGATCAAAATTTTAAAAATCAACTCAAGCAATTTCAACGATGGGGCAAACTTTCTAAACTTGATATTTACAAAAGATATGATTCTCAAAATATCAAAATGAAATTTGAATTTTCAATATGGAAAATGCAAAAAATAGAATGGCAATTCGAAAAAAAGGTGAAATTTCCTTTAGCTCTGGAAAGAAACAATTCACCATCTTCTCTCTAATAAATAAATTAACTAAAAATAACTTCGATAAAAAATACTGCAAAAACAAATCCCTCAATGAAGACGGCTTTATAACATTTTTCATTCTCGGCATGATTCCAATTTTATTCGCCGCCGGCATTTCACTTTGTTATGCACAGTATTTAACCGGCAATTGGATGCAATCCAAACACACTTGCCGAGTCACATTACTGCAAACACAAAAAGAGGTCGCCCCATTCTTATCTCAATTACTAAGCCTTAATCCTCGGATCAAAACATTACGAATAGCATTACACACAGCAAAACTACAAAGGGCCGCTGCCATTGCCAGTCAAAACCCTGTTGCAGAAATTGCCGCTGAAGCAAAAATCGAAGCGATAACCCTTGAACAATTATCAATTCATCATGAACAACAGCAATTGATACAAATTGCCAATCAAAAGATGTCTTCTGCTGTATACAAAGTCCGACAGTTGCTCTTTAAACAAAATCAAGAAATGCAGCAACGAATACCCAGTGCTTTTAAATTTAAGATTGAAAACATTCAGCCACGAAGCAATGAATTGGCCGTCACACCGGATGCTCCGACGATTCCTCCTGTTTACGAACTTAAATACGATTTTATGAATGAACAGACTCTGTCTGTAAATTGGAATACTTCATTTTTAACAACAGACGCTAGGACTAAAAAATGGTTTCACATCAATTTAAAAAAACACGATGGCTGTGCCGCCAGCTTAGAAGCCGACAATCAAATCGAAACAAACAACCTCCAATTCATTTATCGACTGAACGAGGACAAATTCTAATCGAAGCCATCGCCATACTGTTAGGTCTATTTGTTCTATTTTCGTTTTTTCATTTCACTAATCGACAATACGACAAACACAGAAAACAAAATCAATTTTCAAGCAAGGACCAATATGGAAAATATTTTACTGAGCAAACTTAAAAATAAATTAAAGGATAGAAAAAACCAAACAATGATGTTGGCATTTTTTGCCATGATTATTTTGGTTTTTATTTTCCAACCGCATGAACAAACAAGCAAAACATCAGACACACCATCTGCCGAATCTATTGATACCTACATCCCAGCTGGTTTTGTTTTAGTGCCCATTGAAATTCAAAACACTGAGCAGTTGTCTTCATTTATCAACGATTATGCGATTGTTGATTTATTTAGCTTTCAAAAAGGACAAATTAAAAACAAAGTTGCGCAGAAATTAAAGCTATTACGAGCCCCGCTCAACCCACAACAGTTCGCTGTGCTTGTTCCGGAGAGTCAGACCTCACAACTGCTCAGCAATCCAGGACCTTTTTGGGTTGCTGTGCAAAATCCAAATCACAATGGAAATGCTGAATTTCAAAAAACTCGAAAATCAAATATCGAATATTTTCAAGGCGAAAATCAAGCCGCAAAACAAGGAGAAAAATTGTGAATACTAAAACACTTTTAAAACAAATTATAGCATTCATGCTTTTTTCTACAAACGTCTTTGCCCAAACTAATTTGTCGACAGGTGTGACTGACAATTCAATTGTTATGCAGAGATCTGTTCAATCCTCTTATCAAGAATACAAAAAATACCTTAGAACAAGCAAACGATCCGATTTTGCAAGTGCTTACGTTGAATTCAACCAGACTCGAGAAATCAATACTGATCAAATTCAATCCTGCTTGGAAAGTTTATTTTCTGACAATCAAAATACCACTGAAAACTCAGCAGAAAATAATTCTGCGATTACAACCGTTACAATTTGTGATAACAGTTTAGCTTCGCTTTTGGCTGATC
>CAZMVK010000189.1:2688-6011 GCA_964569545.1 uncultured Bdellovibrio sp. | reverse complement strand
TGCCAGCTCTGCAATCGAGCCTTGCGTTGAGTTTTGGATAAATGAGACTGGAATATTTGATCTGTTTGCCAAATCTTTTTAATCTCATCAGTTGATTTCCACAATCCAATGCCGAGACCTGCAAGATATGCAGCGCCTATCGAAGTCGTTTCAATCTGTTTTGGCCTGGTCACAGACGAGCCCATATAATCGGCCTGCATCTGCATCAGCAAATTATTAACCGCCGCTCCGCCATCAACTCGAAGACCTTTTAATTTTTTACCTAAATCTTTTTCCATGGCCAGCAAGATATCTGTATTTTGTAAAGCCATTGCTTCCAAAGTCGCTCGCGCAATGTGAGCCCTGGTCGAACCACGAGTCAAACCACAGATGACACCACGAGCTTCGGCTCGCCAATAAGGAGCACCCAATCCAACAAGTGCTGGTACAAATTCAACACCCTCGCTGGATGGAACTTGCCTTGCTAAATCTTCAACATCAGAGCTATTGGCAATCATTTGCAATCCATCACGCAACCACTGAACAGCGGCACCGCAAATAAATGCACCACCCTCAAGAGCGTAAATCATTTTGCCTTTTGGCAATCGCCACGCCACCGTGGTCAATAATTGATGTTTAGAGACTACGGATTTCGCCCCCGTATTCATCAACAAAAAACTGCCTGTACCAAAAGTACATTTAGCTTCACCTATTGCAAAACAAGTTTGACCAAAAAGTGCTGCTTGTTGATCCCCCGCTATGCCAGCTATTGGGATACCGTCTGGCAAAAAATCCAAACCTTGAGTGTGTCCAAAAATTCCAGCTGAATCACAAATCTCTGGCAAGATAGATAAGGGTACAGAAAATAATTTTAACAATTCAGGATCCCATTGACCACTGTGAATATTCATCAACATCGTTCGCGAAGCATTGCTGACATCTGTCTTGTGAGATTTGCCAGCTGTCAAACGCCACAATAAATAAGTATCCACAGTTCCAGCCAACAAATGATTGCGTTTAATTTTTTCACTGACACCAGAAACATTTTTAATAATCCAATTTAATTTACTTGCAGAAAAATATGGGTCAATAACCAAGCCTGTTTTTTTCTTAACCAAATTTTGCTTTTTCTGCTTTTTTAATTTCTCACAAAAATCTTTTGTTCGACGACACTGCCAAACAATAGCATTGTAAACCGGCATACCCGTGGATTTTTCCCAGGCAATGATTGTTTCTCTTTGATTGGTAATACCAATTGCCACAATTTGCGAAGGCGAAATTTTGCTTTTTTCTAAAACCTGCAAGGTTGTTTTTTTGATCGACAGCCAAATGTCTTCAGGGTTGTGCTCAACCCATCCTGGTTTTGGAAATATTTGTGGAAATTCGCTATTTGCTTTTGCAACCAGACCTCCGGCCTGGTTCAATATCGACACTGTCGAGCCTGTTGTTCCTTGATCGATTGCCATGATATACATAAAGATATCATGATTCATTTTTTAAAAAAGTCACAAGAAAAAATTTTCAAACTGAAAGAATTAGATAAAGACACTCTAATTTATCGCGTCTTGCCACATTTTATAATGGAAATTATGCGCAAGTATTTCCGTTTGCAAATCGAAGGTGTTGAAAACATACCTCGCCGAGGGGCTGCCGTCATTGCCCCCAATCATTCTGGTTTTTCAGGAATTGATGCTATGATTCTTTCTCATACGATTTACAAACAAGCACATCGCATCCCACGCGTGTTAACACATTCATTTTGGTTTCTATCAAAGGCGACCTCCGTCCCCGCGCAAAAAATGGGTTTTACCGAAGCCACATTTGAAAATGGTGTTTCTGCACTTGAAAAAAACAATATTATTATTATTTTCCCCGAGGGCGAAGAAGGAAATTTTAAGCCATCCAGTGAAATGTATGAACTGCAAGAATTCAAGCGTGGCTTTATTCGCATGGCAATTGCGACCCAGTCACCGATCGTACCAACATTAATAATCGGAGCCGAAGAAACTCATATTAATTTATCAAAATTAAAGTTTACCAAATATCTCAAAGGAGTGGTTTTGCCATTACCCTTGAATGTCATACCTTTGCCAGCCAAATGGAAAATTAAATTTTTACCACCGATTTATTTGCCATATAAACCTGATCAAATAAATGATTCGGATCTAATGCGAGAGATCAGCGAAGAGATTCAAGAACGCATGCAAGATGCTTTGTCAGACGAATTGATCAAACGTAATACTGGTTATTTTTGAGCTGAGTTTTTAAGGAGAGCTTTTTAAGCTAAACTTCAAGATCTTTTTAAATAGACTCTTCGTAATGGTCTCCACCAAAACAACCAAAGCAATACAAATCCCAACCAAGCGGCCATTAAAAAGAAAACCATAAAACCCGTTTCCGGAGAAAAGAAATAGACAGTCTCTGTTTTTTTCTTACCGATATGAATTGTTGAGTCTTGCCACTGATAAAATCCTTTACCTTGACCTGTCGGTGGCGCCCAATGTGCATAAAGAAAAATAGCGTACTGACTGCCCAACACAGCTTTTTCACCGTCCCACTGAATAAGCCCCTCAACATTGGATTGTGGCGCAATTTGCAAAGGAACCGGATCTGTTCTTAATTTAAATTCATGTGGTAAATGACCAGCCACATCTACCGAAATCATTCGATCTGATAAATTTTCTACATGATATTTCAAAGTGTAAATGATTTCACTGCCAACAAACTCTCGACTGATCTCATCAATCTTTAAAGAAATGGATCGACTGTCATTAGCCAACAGTTTTTTATCCGAATAATGATAGGAAATCGGTTCAATCGTAACGGCAGAAAATGGGTATCCCTGCTGATCACGATAATTGTTGGTAAATAAAAATAGGTATTTAGCAAAAAGCTCACCGTTTGCAGAAAGTTTTTCTTCAATGCGCCAATCATGATGAGATCCAGGCCCCAACAAAACAGAATCCCCACGCCAGCTAAAATGCAAAACCGATGGTTCTGCTATTTGCGGGTACACATCCATCGCAACCGAATCGCCTCGATTGCTGAGTTTATAATTACCAATTAAATACATTTGCCCAGATTTATTTTTTAATTCTAATTTTATCTCTGAAACGATACTTATCGATCCCGCAAAACAAGGACCGCCAAGCAAAAATAAAATCACATATTTCCACAGATTTATTTTTAAAAAATATGTCCATTTCATGATTCAACCTTTTTTGCTGTATTATTTCGTTTCATCAACACAGCAATTACAAATCCAAATAAAATCAAAACTGCCAACCAAGATAGAGCATCGGATACAAACCACAACCAATGCTGACCCCATAATATAGTCGTAT
>CAZMVK010000189.1:0-2678 GCA_964569545.1 uncultured Bdellovibrio sp. | reverse complement strand
TAAATCCAGGACCTAGAAGATAAATAGATTCTCCACTCAAAGCCTTCCAAGTTGGATGATATGCTAATTTAATTAAATGCAGCTTGCCGGGACAATCTGTCTGCAATTGCACTGTTGAAAAATGAATTTTAATTTGTGGATGGCAAACGTTATCTACGGAGGCGTCAGAAAATGCCATTTTATCAACATCGACTGCTACATTTTTTTGTAAAGAAACTATCTGCAATGCCTGGCCAGCCTTGTACCGTTTAAGCCACTCGTACATTTTTTCTTTGTAATTTTCCGCTGAAATTACATCTGGCTTTTGCAGTACTGTCTCAACCAAACTGATGTTGCGATTGATATGATAAAGACTCCAGAATCCGAAATCACCTTTGGCGATAAGATCTTTTTCTTGTTTGGCCATATCTTTGGCTTGAGTCGTGATTAAAATCAAATCCGAAACACCCAACAACGAAAAATAATCCATAGCTCTTTTTAATGAAAGACTGGCACAGCTGTAATTTGGAAATGGACAACTTGGAGTCAAGCTGACCAAGGATTGTAAATAAAATGCAGCAGGCGCAACCAAGGTTGCTTGCATATATACGCTCTCTAATGTTGAACGTTGAGCAAAATATGGCAGCATCTCAAAAACGCGCACTGTCCCTGCCGAGTTTGAAAGATCATTATTTTCATAAACCACACGCGGAGCAGAAAAACCGTCCTCTAATTTTAAAGCCTCTGACAGCTTTACCAACTCAGGATATGCAGATTTATTTTGCCAACCACTGTAATTCCATTTTGCCCATGAAGGAAAATTTAATACCTGTCTGCTTGGCCAAAATACAAGTACAAATAAAGACAAAATTGTAACCAGTAACATCAATGGTTTTGCCAGGAATCTTTGTAAAAATAAACTGAACAAAAAAGCAAACAACAAACACACGGAAAGCTGAGCCTGAGGCACCATACGCACATCAACCAAACCTAATTTTGGAAACAAAGGATAAAAAATAAAACTAAAAAATATAAAAGAAATAAACAGCGAGATCACCAGTTTTTGCGTCTTGATCAAATTGATTTTCTTTTTTAACAACAACACGAAGAGGATTAACAGAAAAAATATTGTTGAAAACAAAAATGGTTTGAATAACAGAGGCAAGATCTCACGGAATAACTGATCTCCGCCCCATTTCAAACCAAAGGCAGTCGTCCACGGTGAATTTTGCAACATTGGCAAAATAAACCACAGTGCCATCGTGATACTCATTACGGCTGAGATAACTAAAAACCAAAATCGTCGATAAAAAATATAATGAAAAATAAAAACCAAAGGCAGAACCAAGGCCACGTAAAAATGTGAAAGCAAAACGCCGGCAAACATCAACGTGGACAGAATAGGTAAAGATTTATTTTTTCGCAGCTCATAAGATAAAGCACCAATACCTAGCAAGAAAAAATCAAAGGCATAAACATGAGCAAATTGCCCAGCCATTGTTGATAATGTATTACCGCCCCACATGCTAAATGATTCATTATATAAAAATGAAAGACTGGCCGCTGCAGCTAAGATTGGAGCAGGAAATCTCAATCCCATTGCTCGCATACAAAAATAAACACAAATTGGTAACAAACCCACTGGCAAAATACTGCCAATATTAAAGGCCATTCCCAAACTCATAAACTTGGACAACAAGGCCATGATTAAAAATGGTAATGGAAAATAATGAGTCAGATGGGGCTCGCCTGCTAAATTTCCTGGATTGAGCACTCGGACTTGAAAATTTGGCAAAGCTTCATGGACCAAAGTCCATAAGGGCCAAAAATGCGAACCTGTATCACCACCAGTTGCAGGCAGTGGATTTAAGACTTCAACAGGTAAATAGTGAATAAAAAAGAAAATCATCACCAACAAAAACAAAAGATCAGTCCATTTTATAGCTGAAGACAGAAAATAGGACCATTTTCTAAAAAACTGCGTTTGCGTCGCTGGATATTTCATAGAGTTTATTTTTCTCGAAAAAAATGAAGATCACAAGCAATAACGAATGTATACTATGCAAATGATTAGCATCATCATTCCAGTTTATAATGAATCCGAAATTTTGCAGCAAAGCCTGCTTAAATTGCATCAGTATCTTTCGCAAAAAAACAGGCCTTTTGAAATCATCACTGTTAACAATGGCAGCGTCGATGACACCCAAACCAAAGCTTTGCAAATGGAAAAAAGAATTAACAACTATCGCGCTTTAGACATCCCAGAAAAAAGTGTTGGCAAAGCATTTGCCAAAGGCGTGCGCGAAGCTCGCTACGATTTTGTGATTTCGTTGGATGCTGATTTATCTGTCGATTTGGCATTTATTGATTATGCCGAAGGACTGTTGCCTTTTGCCGATATGATCGTTGGCTCAAAAACCTTGGGACAACAAAAAAGATCTTGGGTGCGAGTGTTAGGCAGCCAGCTGTATTTAATGGTCACACAAATTTTATTTCACATGACTATCACCGATTTTTCAATGGGTGCGAAAGCCTTTCGCCGCCAAAGCATTTTACCAATTTTAGATTACATCGATTCATGGACTGCCTATGTTTTTGAAATTTGCACTTGGCTAATTAAAAATAAAAAAACCGTTTTACAAATCGGCGTGCAATGCAACGATCAACGCCCAAGCCATTTCAACATCTGGCACGAGGGC
>CAZMVK010000188.1:272-6096 GCA_964569545.1 uncultured Bdellovibrio sp. | reverse complement strand
TATCATTTTGAGACGGCACCGAATTGTTAACTGACTGATTGCCAGCATTTAAATCGGTTGTTTAAATGTCGTCTGTGTAATGCCTTGCTGACTGGTCATTTTGCGATAACCAACTCTGCTAATTAATAAACCACTGGCGATAATCAGTACGCCTGCAAATATTAGATCTTTTTTCTTTTCATGACCTCAATCTTATTAGAAAATCCAATTCAAAACTACCGTCCCGAACATTTACTGTATCGAGCCGAACCAGTCAATGTTCCGTCTTCCCGACAAGTTCGAGTTTGTTTCGATCTTTCTCCACAATTAGTATTGTCAGAATAGGCGGTCACGCTGCCTCCGACTGCAATTTCTTTCCCATCAAAAATACAAGAAATACATGTGCTGTATGGAGCATCACCAGTCATTGTTCCGTCTTCCCGACAAGTTCGTGTTTGTTTTGATCTTCCTCCACAATTAGCTCTGTCAGAATAGGCGGTCACGCTATCTCCGACTGCAATTTTTTTCCCATCAAAAATACAAGTACTTAATGTCGTACAATCTGTATATTTATAAACAGAAAGGCCCTCGCCCAGACTGCCCTGCCAAACACCATTCTCATTACAGGTCAGTGTTCTTTTCGCGTCCTCACAATTTATAGAACTCTCGGTTGAATATCTAACAATGGTGCTACCTCGAGTTTTTTCTGAGCCATCCATTATCAATCCGCCTTGCAAACTACATTTTGGATAATTACGGCAATATTCAAATAATGCTGAACCGCTTAGAACACCATTATTGCAAGTTTTCATTTGTTTAACTGAATTGCAATCTAGCGCTTCACTTTGCGTATAGGCCTTGACGCTGCTGCCTTCATCTATTGATTTCGAGCCAAAAGTACACCCGCCAGTGCATGTACTAAAATCATTTGAGCCTTCTAACATACCATTATAACAACGCCTCATGTTTTTGATCGCTTCGCAATTTGTCGAATTGGATGCAGAGTACGCAGCAACACTCTCCCTATGTGCAATCCTGACCCCGTTAAAAGTACAGGATTTTGCGGGACTACAGCTTGTGTGTTTAAAACTACCTGTCCAGTCTCCATTAATGCAGGTTCGTGTTTCTTTGTTTGCATTACAGTCATCTGAATACATATCAAAGTATGCATTTATCGTTGCTCCATATGCGTATTTATTCCCCTGCCAGTAGCAACCCAAAGAACCGCAGGATTTGAAACTATACTTCGCATCGCCACTCAATAAACCATTCGTACATGTTCGTTCTTGTTTTACAGTTTTACAATCAGCTGCAGCTGTTGCACTGAATGCAATGATTGATTCACCACTGCTTATAATTTTTTCGTCTAAAATACAACTGACACCAATACAAGATTTAAAACTGTAATTATTTGTTCGACCAGTAAGCACACCATTTTCACATTTCACAATTTCTTTGTCTTGATCGCATTTTGAACTATAGCTCTGCTTATACAATGTGATGCTAGACATATTTTCAACCACAGTTCCGTCGGCTAGGCTGCACGGTTTACCACAACTGCTTTCTGCGCCGTAGCCTTGTGGCCACTCAAGATTACCATTATTACATTTTTGCATTTTTTTATTATTAGGAGAATCGCAATTACTTGAATTTTTCGAAACATATGTTGCAATGCTTTCGCCGTGTTTAATGTTCCTACCATTAAAAGTACATACTTTTGCATCGATACAACTTTCAAGTGGAAAGCTTCCGCTCCAGACTCCATCCTGACAAACTCTTGTTTCTCTAACCTTAACGTTTGAACAATTTTCAGCTATATCGATCGAATACGCATAAACGTTGCTGCCATGTTTTTCTTTGATACCGTTCCATAAACAATCCTTGTAGGATCTGCAGCTTCCGTATTTATATTTGCTATCACCACTCATTAAACCATCGCGGCACGTTCTCTGTAACTTAATAGCACTGCAATCTTTTGATACTTCCGAACTAAACGCATCAACAGTTGCTTCGTTATCAACCACAGTTCCGTCGGCTAGGCTGCACGGTTTACCACAACTGCTTTCTGCGCCGTAGCCTTGTGGCCACTCAAGATTACCATTATTACATTTTTGCATTTTTTTATTATTAGGAGAATCGCAATTACTTGAATTTTTCGAAACATATGTTGCAATGCTTTCGCCGTGTTTAATGTTCCTACCATTAAAAGTACATACTTTTGCATCGATACAACTTTCAAGTGGAAAGCTTCCGCTCCAGACTCCATCCTGACAAACTCTTGTTTCTCTAACCTTAACGTTTGAACAATTTTCAGCTATATCGATCGAATACGCATAAACGTTGCTGCCATGTTTTTCTTTGATACCGTTCCATAAACAATCCTTGTAGGATCTGCAGCTTCCGTATTTATATTTGCTATCACCACTCATTAAACCATCGCGGCACGTTCTCTGTAACTTAATAGCACTGCAATCTTTTGATACTTCCGAACTAAACGCATCAACAGTTGCTTCGTTATCGACAAGATTCGGTAATCCATCAGAGTCTGTAAACGAGCAACCTTTACCACAAGTAAGCCCCATGTTTATTGATAAATCGAATTTATAAACATTACCGTCTTTACATTTATAATATCTAGCATCGGACTTACAACTGCTAGATGTACGTAATGGATACACTGGTATACTCTCGTTGTTTTGAAATATTTTTCCCTTGTATTCACAAGACTTTGTTTTTCTACAACTGGGGTATTCAAAGCTTCCGCTGAGAATGCCATCATTACAAATTCTTGTTTGTTTGATCTTATCACAATCATCAGCTACCGCCTGAGAATAGGCCTCCACCGATGCTCCACTGACCATCTCACGGGCAGCAAAATAACATTTATTCGGCTCTTGGCAGATTGGATAAATATTGCCGATACCACTTACGACACCGTCTAGACATTGAACACTAACCTTAGCTTTTTCACAATTCGTAGAGATTTTGGTTGTGTATGCAATCAATCTTTCGCGATTCTCATAATACTTGTTGTTAAATCGGCATGGTCGACCGCAATCTCGAGATTTACGATTACCGACAAGTGTTTCATTTTCACAGATTTGTTTGGTTGTTATTCCAGCACAATTATCCGAGGTGCTTTCTAAATACGCATTCACGCTTGAACCACTGCTCATCAGAACATTATCAAACATACAACCTCGATCTAATCTGCAGGTTAAGCTTTCAGCGCTTCCAGACCATTTGCCATTATTGCATGTTCTTGTTTCTTTAACTGAATCACAGTTCGGAGATAATCTATTTTTGTAGGCAATAACAGTGGTGCCATGCGGACGCCTTTCATGATCCCACTCACAAGAGCTTTGGGCACCGCAGGTTAGAAAACCAAATCCCGGCGATAATGTACCATCATTACAAACGCGAACTGTAGTTCTAACGCTTGAACATGCCGCCTGTGCATCTTCATATGTTTTTATGCTTTCCCCGTGCGCAATGGTTACCTCTCCGAATTGACATACTTTACGCAAATCTATTGGCACATAACCGTCCATTACCCCTGGCCGCGGCTGTGTTATTGCCCCACCCATCATCGCCATGCTGGCCGGCAGGCGTAATTGGTACCAATTTTCTAAGCTAATATTAGATTTCTTTTTTAACAAAGCCTTTAAAGCAGAGTTATTCACACTGATCATTTGCATATTTTCAAATGAAACAAAGTCTGTACTTGAATCAGGTACTGATAAACTGCGATCAGTATTTATTTTTTTTAACGTGGCATAAATAGAATTTAATCCGTTACTCTTTGTACACAAATAATCAGCTGAAAGCATTGGTCTTTTGGTAATTAATAATTTCGTTCCTGAATCACAACTGTAATCATACAAACAGCCAAGACTATTAATGGAACCAGCCTGTCCACTACGACATTGCATATTAATAACAAAAGAAGATTCTGTCGATCGTGGGTCTAAGAAACCAATCAACGCAACCATTTGTTCATTCGACAGCAAAGCGCGCGTTTCTTTTTCTAAGTTAGCATCGACGCCTACGCCGACAGTAGCGTTAAAATATTTTTTAGTACTGTCATCCAAATCTGGTTTTTTTGACATGTTTATTGATTCAGTTATTATATGCCCAACAATAGGCGTGTCTGTACTTTTTGTTCGAAACACATATTGAACAGGCGTGGTTATCCCACACTCTGTTTTTATAATACTGGCAAAATTTGCACATGAATCTCCATTCCCTTGAACATCTTTAGATCCAAATAAAACGGCTCTTTCATAAGGACTGCGTACAACCCAACTGATTCCGGGAAATGTAGGCTGTCCCGAGGGCCTGACATCTACGCACGACAGATCTGCATTGATTGAACAAATAGCATTGGCTTCGACAGCTAAAATAATCATCAGGCTTATTTGTAATATTAATTGAAAAATAATTTTAGCGGTTTTTACTTTGGTTTTCATTTTTATTGCCCAATCGTCGCAAAAATGTTTGAAACATCATCCAAAGCAAATCCACTTCTAATTGCAGCAGGCTGTGCCGAACACACTGACGCACTCACAATACTAGGTGACGAAGAGCTACTGCAATTACAATTCGCAGATGCGACCGTGCTTGGCCCGGCCGACCGTGTACATACAACATTTGCTGTTGGATTTTTTATTGCCTGGTCTATAATATTATTAATTGAAAGCTGCGTTAAGTCCTGACTAAAATTAGTCGACGGCATATTTTTCGAACAGGCGGTGACCAGCAAAACACCGACGCCTAATTGAAAATTTAGATCAGGCTTTACCGCCACTCGATTCGGACTGATCCAATTGGTTAAACCGACATCCAATTTTTGCGGAGTGATAAATGGGGGATATTCCATTGTTAATCCCGTTTGGAATTTAACCTTAAAGCTTTTCAATGTTCCATCATCATTATACGAAGGCGTGACCGCATTACCCACAATTTCTAAGCCAGTGTCATAGGCAAAGATTCGCCCGCTGTCTGTGGAAATAAAAGGTGTTCTTTTGTTTACATCAGCCCCTGCCGGCGAAAAAAAGTTCATCAGCTTAACCTCCGGCGGAACAACAATTCCTGATGCTACAGCTACTGGTTTTGCTGTTTGCACCGGAGCCGCTGGCATAGTGAATTGTATGTTTATACCATTTTTGGAAAGCATCGGCTTATCTGGATTGCCATCGACATCATTTAAATATTTATTCGCTGCTATAATATATTGATCAGCATCTTTAAAAATAGTTTTCAACTCTTCCGCTGAAAACTTGGCATCAGGATTATTTTTTTCAGTACTTTTCTTAACCTCATTCTTTTTCGTGGACACATACGCAGTTTTTGCTGCTGAGCTAACAGCCGTCTTAGATAAAGGAATGCTTGGTTCGGTCTTTTGAGCACCAATGAAATCTTTTATTTTCTGTTTACCATCTGCGAGACTTTCATTCGCAAAACCAACAAGATTCTCGAAAAACATTCCTGGACCAGTTGTATAATTATTTGTAAAATCTTTCGTCGTATTTTCATAATCAGTTTTGACAACCCCGACGATAGCCGCAATAGCAGATCCTTCACCCTTAAAAGCAGCCAAAAGATTCTTACCTAGATTTGGATCTGACAATAAGGCTTTGGCCATAGGATAAGCGATCTGAGTAGTCGTTAAGACGGCGACGGTACCCGCAGCTGCCAAATCACTTGGAACACCTAAAGCAGTAATACCTAAAATCATGAGTCCTTTTTCTACTTCAAAATTGACTATAAATTTCCCAGCTTCTTTTAAGGTTTCATTTAAATTTGCGCTTGCTTGATTTAGAAGTTCCTGCTGTTTGGCCGGATT
>CAZMVK010000188.1:0-262 GCA_964569545.1 uncultured Bdellovibrio sp. | reverse complement strand
CTGCTACACTTTGAACCGCAGCAGTAGCCTGAATTAAAAGAGCCGCATTAACTCCCTTGGCTAACTTGGCATTACCTGCCTCAATTTTTGTCGCCACTTTCGTATCAGCCACCTTATTCGTTGAGACTGGTGGAGTTTTCGAAATGGTTGTCTTGGCAACAATATTCCTTGCTAACTTATTATATGAAATATCGGGTTCAATTATTGTTTCACCTAATATTTTATAATTAATCTTTACATTTTTCCCGTTCCCATCGGTGCT
>CAZMVK010000187.1:0-6141 GCA_964569545.1 uncultured Bdellovibrio sp. | reverse complement strand
CCTAATATATAACCAAAATAGAAATAGGTTAACCAAATATGTGTTTTGTTACCTGATCTGGGCGTAATCGCTTCGCTTGCCTGAATGAGCGATTTGAGCGAATCTTGGCTTATGAAAACTCTCACTCATCCCCTAGAATACCCTTTTGTTATTAAACAAGTCTCTGAATGGATTACGGTTTCAGTACCTGATCTTGAAATCACGGTCGCCGACACGGTCCCCCGTGGTGGCGTTTTGAATAAAGATTATGTTACGATTTTAAATGCTCTAATTTTAAAGGCTGCGCGCAAGGTGTAGTCAGGGCGACAAAAACTCGTGGCGGGCATCGATCGTTTAACCTGGGCGAATTAGAGCGAATTAAAGAAGTTATGCGGGTCCCAACCACTGACTGCGGAAGAGATCGCGAGCGGTCAGAACAAAATAGGAAACAGACTCATTCAACGATCAGCGGTTGAACCGAAGTTAGGTTTGGAAGGTTAGCGAACAGAGATTTTCGCAACGCATAACCCAGAATTGAATTGCACATTTAGACTTTTGACTGTGAAATTTTATATGTTTAAACCACTTTAAACAGAAGGAATATCTAATGGAAAAAGAAAAGGGATTTTCTGTAGGAGATGTGGAAAAAATATTCCATCTGAAAGAAAAGATAAATAGCAGGCAAACTCTCCTAAATCTAGAGGAGAGGGGTGAAATTCCAAAGGCCCAGCGTGTTGGTCGTGGTGCAGGGGGAAAAATTCAGCAGCGTGTTTGGTCAGCCTCTGACCTTGTAGGAATTGGCGACAAACTAGGTTTTTTAGATAAACCCACCAAGCAACACCGAATCGTGTTCAACATAAGTAAAGGCGGCAATCTCAAAACGACAGAGGCCTATCAGTTGTGCCGGCTTCTGGCCCTTCATAATATCCGTGTGCTTGCGATTCCTTTGGACATTCAGAAGTCATTTACGAAGTTAGCAAGCAAAGAAGAGAGCGAAATTGACGATATTTCACAGGTTCAGGAAGAGGGTCTTGGGCTTTACCACCTACTTTTTGAAAATGCGACTCTTAATGAGGTCATTCAGAAAACAGACCTCCCAACCCTACACTTCATTCCAGAGACCAGCGAACTGAACATTTTAGAAAAGCGTCTCCGGCTGGAGAACCGCAAAGAGTACGTCTTTTTAGACAGGCTCACTCCGAAACTAAAAGACTATGATGTTATCATTTTTGATACTGCTCCAAGTTTTTCCAGTCTGATTGAAAACTCTTTGGTGTGTGCGACTGAAATCGTTAGTCCTGTTGGCTGTGAAGTCGGCACATACCAAGTGTTAGAGGATTACCTGGCCATTTTGGAAGAGTTCTTTGGCGTTATGCAGATTGAGCCAGCCCATTATTTTATTCCGGTTCTTCTTGATAAGAACAAAATTTCGCAACAAATTTATGGTGCATACCTTAGCCGCTATAGCGACAAGGTTATCGCAACACCAATCAGACGCTCGGTAATCGCCCAAGAAGCCTCTGTTCTCCAAAAATCAGTGTTTGAGTATAGTCCTGACAGTCCTCTGGCCAACGACCAATACGAAGCCTTTAAGGAGTTTTGGAAGCGTGCTTTAGCGAATGAGAGAATTAACTAATGGCACTACCCTTCAACCCGTTTGATAAACCCATACAAAAATCAGAAGAAAAAAAGCGATTTACGAAAGTAAAAGTTTTTGAACGGGCTGACTTTGAAAAAGAAATCGTTGATTCGTCGTTAGAAAATCAGCCAAAAGAATTTCTCCAGAGAGTCTCTAGAGACTCTCTGGAGAACAATCAGATTGTATCTAGAGAAGAACCTCTTAAGTCAGACTTCTCTAGAGAATCTCCAGTGGCACAATTAGAGAGTCTCCAGAGAGTCTCTAGAGACTCTCTGGAGAAAAACACTCCTCTTTTGTTTAAAGTTGTTGGATTACAAAGACAGGTTCTTTTAACCATCTTTTCAATCCTTCAAAGCAATGGTTCAAGGACATCTCCACCGATTGCTATTGAGGTTATTGCACGCCGTGTGAATACCACGGTTGGCAATACCCAGAACGCAATCAAGGAATTGATTAAGAAGAATTTAATTCTCCGTAAGGACTTTCAGCGGGGTCGTGGCGGCTGGACGATTTACGAATTGGAAGAAACGATTTTTTCAACCTTGGATAAAGAGAAAATTAGAGAATCTCTAGAGAATCTCCAGAGAGTCTCTATACAACAAATGGGTGCTACAATTAGAGAAACTGGCCCTAATAGTAGTAGTGTTATTTTAAAAGAGAATAAGAAACTACATACTATTCAAATTCCGGAAGACCTTAAAACTCTGATTTCTTCAAAAGAGGTTTCCAGCATTTTAGAAAAAGGGCTTTTGCCAGAAGAAGACCTCCAGAGGTCGCTAGAGCATTTCGCTTACGATTCAAAAAACAACTTGGTCAGAGCAAAAACAAGTCCGGTCAATTTGCTATTTGGGCTTTTGAGGAGCGGAAAGCCTTACCGGTCGTTGAAATTGATTGAATTGGAAAACGAAGAACTAAGGGAATACCAAAAGTCTTTGGCCGTTCTGGAAAACCAAAATCGGGAACTCAAAGAAGCAGAACAAAAAAATAAGTTTCAAATTTTTTTAGAAACAAACCCGAATTTTTTGGAAGAAGTCCGAAAAATAGCGGGAGGCAATTTTAATTTGAGCGATGAAATGCTTAAGAAAGTGGCTTTTTCTCGTTGGACTGAAAGCAATCAACCCGAATTATCGCTAAAAGCCTGAATAAAACAGCCTACAAGGGCACACAGTTGATTGTTCAGATCCTCCGAATGGTTGAGGGTAGGGTGGAATTAAAACCCGTTAAAACTGATCCTAAGAAGTTTTATGAAATATTCGGGCTAAAGATGTCGGCGACGATTGCGAAAACAATTTCAAATCAACTGACGGATATTGTGTAGTCCTAGCGTTTCAAAAACGTCTGGCGTTGTCTATTTTGAAATCATCTTTAATACAAGGTTTTGAGACGGGTTTTGAAACCCAATAATCTCTGTAACATAAGAGATTATGTTACAGAGATACTTTTCAACGATAGGATCAAAAACGCACGTTTTTGGAAAGATCCAAAAACTAAGTATTGCCCCTTATAGGCTCTAGAAAAACCTGTTAAATATCCAAATCACTCTCCTGTTTACGCGTGCGAGACCCACCTGATTTTCGCAGTGAATCTGCATACTCTGTTTTACGAAAGCGAAATTCTGTACTAAATCCTTCAACCAAAGGTGGCGCCGTTTTGCGCTTTGGTATTCCATCATTGTGAAGCTTTGGGATTTCTAGCATGCGTACCTGGACCACACCATGGCGCGTGGGCTTTTTCGCTGCATAAATAGCAACACCCGTCGGCAGATTTTTAAACACGTTGGGATGATAAACATATTCCTGCACAAGCTTCCTGGTTCCCATGCCCGTAGCATTATCAAAAAACAAGGACTGACTTGTTTGCTCTGTCTTCACCCAACTCTCTTTCGTACCCACAATACTTGCCAAAGTCTCGGCCGTCTCTGGATCTTTTTGCACAAACGAAAACAGCGTCTCTGTTGAGTCCATAATTTGAGATTTCACCGTCGGCTCTTTAAAATCCCCCAAGGATTGGTGCGCAATCACCACACCAATGCCAGAGCCCCGACATCTGTTTAAAAAACCCACGAACGTTTTTGCCATGTCATCTGTTGAAATAATATCTGAAAATTCATCCACTATGACGGTGAACTTCGGACGATCTTCTTTGCTCAAAGTAGTCACGATCGCGCCGCTGGCTGATCTTAAGTCTGCCAGCAAAAGTCGGCCGAATCTTTTGGCCGACTCGCTATACGTCTGTCCGTCAAGATTAACTAAAACGATTTTCCGCTTTTGAATTGCTCCAAGCATGTTTAAGGACTCTGGCTTACAAAATATTGCGCCAAACTCTGACTGCACCAACAGCGACAAATCGGAGCGCAGGCCCTCAAGGTCTTTTGAGAATTCTTTTGAAAATCCAGCAATAAAATTGTAGATATCATTTTGAATTACCGGGTCCCGAACTTTTTCAGCCAAAAGTGACACCCCCTGCACACCAGACAAAGCCGTACATAAATCCTCAAGCGTCGGCACGATACCCTGCTGATCCCTGAGACTCACAAACCCGCGAAGTACGGTGAGCAGCACTCGCTCAGACACCTTTTTATAGTACGGCTCGCTCCACTCTATGGAACCGATGATTTTATCTTTTAGTTCTGTTGCATTTCCCATAAGTAACGGGTTGTAACCACAGGACTCTAGTGGATTGCTTAGATCAATTAAAATCAAATCATCCAAGCGACCTGCCTCAGTGCAAAGAGAGACAAAATCTTCTCTCACGTCAATATCAGCCTTAAGGTCTAACATCAACAGACCCTCACCGTTCATGATTTGGTGAGCGTAAATATTTTTTAAAAGAACCGACTTGCCAGCTCCTGGCTGACCCAAAATATGGATATGATGATTTAAATCATTCCATGTTAGATTTAGATCCATTTTTTTTGGCTCAAGTAATCTCCCGACATGAATGCCCTTGTTATTTTTCGATAACAAATTGGCGTTGCTGCTTTGATTCTCACTTCTCCATCTGTTTGAAAATAAATAATACCAAAAAAGAACGACATAGGCACTCACAGAGCCCATTACAAAGCTAATAAATGGTGTTTTTTGTGTAATTGAAAAGCCCATTGCAAAAATGATTTGTGAAGCCACAATAAGCCCGATCAGTGCAAAAATAATTTCCACCACATCGCCAGCTTTTTTTACTGATACCCCAAGAGCACCTGCCACAAAATGAATTAGAATCTCAGTGACATTGGTCACTAATCGAAATGGGAGAAAACTTTTAATCACAAGTTGCCTTGCGCGGCTGTAGTTATCTATTGAAACTTTGAGCTTATCTTCAAATAAATAAAAGCCACCAGCTAAAATTGGGAAATAGGCCCAGATTGCATTCTGAACTAACGTGGAACCCAAGATAGCGACAATCTTTTTTTGGCTAAACAGGTTCCCCAGAATTACGGGCACATAATATTGAAACGTCAACCATACACCATTGGTCAGAAAAAATCCTGCCACGATAATAATTAGCGGCCGAATCCATTTCCGCTCTTCACGCTCTCTAAACGATGCCCATACAAAATAAGAAGTGATCCATGAAAGAATCAAAATTGGTGCGGTAAAAACAAACAACACCCCGCCCAAAAAGACTCCAACTACTTTCCCAAGGCTTTCAATATGCAGATCATTGGTTTGTTTTGTTTCGCCCACAAGTCCCCCTTTTTATTACGCCTGTAAACTTAAAGACTCTTTGTCTTTTAAGTTTGTTATTAGCTGGCTCTGACTTAAGTCGTTCACTGACTGCACGATGAACTTACTTGGCGCGAAATCCGTCAGTCGCTTAATCCGATTTTTTAAATTATCCGTAGACGCTATAAATAAACAAGCTTCAAAAACCGGCTTTTCCTGTTCCATGAGTGCTTTAAGTCTAAAAATTTTTTCTCGCAACTGCGTCTCGGACTTTGGTTTATTTTCATATTCAAAGGCGCACACCCTACCTTGTTTGGAAGTAAATATCCCGTCTGGCATAAAGTCTCTTTGTAAGCTTTTGGTAGCAACTTGAGCTATCGTTTTAAGCAATCTTTCGCTTCTCCAACCAGAAGCCCTACCCTGTTTTTCGAGCACCATTCTGGTTTTTAAAACACCATAATCGTGCTCAAAAGTAACAATACTGAGTTTTGTGACAACACCCGGAACCGTTTCAAGAGAGGTCTCTTTGATAACTTCACGGTAACCTTTTGGTGTCGTTAGATAGAACTTTTTCGTGGTTCCAGAAAGCATTGAAATGGATTTGAGAAAACCACCGGCCTCAATTTTTTGTATGCGCTTTCTGGCTCCAAACATATCCTGACTCTTTGGATCAAAAAACATCAAATTCAAACTCTCAATATCTGAAAATTTCATCTCAAGACAGAACCTTAATATTTCTAAATCCCGACACTGCAAAGACACTCTTTCTAAATTTTCCTTAGTTCCCACTTCTTACCTACTCCAAACTAAAACCCACCCTCAATCTAAAATTATTATCATCACTCTACCTTCTTCTCACTG
>CAZMVK010000186.1:0-6224 GCA_964569545.1 uncultured Bdellovibrio sp. | reverse complement strand
CCACGCGGTCCAAGCTCAGATGGCCCTCCAGCTATGAGCCCAAGCGCTGGCGGCGGAATGCCCGCTGCAAGATCTCCATCAATGATGGACAGCCGCGACCTTGGTCCAAGTGTAGCCAAAGATGTCGGCGTGAAATTGCCAACAATGCCGACCATGGCGATCCCATTGCCACCACCAATTCCAACACAAATTAGAAATCCTATTCTTGATACAGTAAATAAAACACCTCAGAAGTCCAAGACGACAATTATTTTGTCGCCTCAATAGACTCTGTTGTTTATAATAATGCACAGATCAACGTGATTGCGATACCACTGATGGTATCGCCAACTATGCAATGGAGTGATTGTGCAAAATACTGTGCAAAACTGTATTCCCAACAAATGTCGTTCGTTTTTAATGGCTCTTTTTAGATTGTCATTTTTTATTGTTTTGTTTGCTTTGATACATCATTCAAATGCATCAGCCCAGGTTCTCATCGACTCTATACGCCCAGTTGTAATTGATTACACCTCACCAACTTGGAATCAAAAAACAAACTCAAATGAAACCCACGCCATTCTTTTTCGTGATGGTAAATCTGGAAAAATGGCAAAAGTGCTGTTAATAGAAACCGGAAACAATACAGGCATATTTCACGCCACCTACAACATTTCATGGGGCAATCAAGAAATCTCTCCAGAGTTGTACATCGTCTCAGAAGACATGCTTAAATCTGCTGAACAAATGAAAAAATTAGAGAAAAGTATTACCGATGGAACCTTGTTTCGCAAATCGACATTTGTTCGTGGAAACGCCAAAGGACAAAATTTAATTACGATCTACGACACCAAAGAACAAGCGCTGAAAGCTTTTGAAGATTATCAAAAAATTCGCGTCAACAAACCACCTGTCGACCCAGCCGCCCTGGAAGCACAGGCCAATGCCAAACTTGAGCTGGAAAAAAAACTACGTCTTGAAAACAGTTTAAAATCAGAAGCCTCTCGTTCTATTTTGGAAAAAGATTTACGCGGCAAAATCGCAAGTGATAAAAATAAATACCAACAGCTCAGTGCTGGTGAAAAAGCAAAAAACAACCAACAGGCAAAAGATATTGCAGCCGAAGGTATGAAACTGTATCAAGCTGAAAAATACACTGAAGCTGAGAAAAAATTTGAACAGGCCGCCAGCCTAAATCCAACAGATTCCAGTTATTATTTTCAATATGGAGTCTGTCTTTATCGTAATGAAAAATACAGTCAATCCATCGTAGTCCTGCGTGTGGCCGATGGCCCCAACGTCAACGCCGTTGAAAAAGAATATTATCAAGGTTTAAATTATTTCAAAATGAAAGATCTAGAAAATGCACAAAAACATTTCACCAATGTAAAAGCAAAAAATGATAAATCTTTGTCACCTTCATCTTCATTCTTTTCTGGTATTATCAATTTTCAAAAAGAAAATTACGATGGAGCAAAGTCTGATTTCGAATATGTCTTGGATCAATCTTCAGACCCTGCACTGGACAAACAAGCTGAAACTTACATAGAACAAATTGCCAATGCTATGGCATTTAAAAAAGAACAATCTAAGAAATTTCTCGTCACGCTGACTGCGGGCATGATGTATGATTCGAATGTGTCAAGCACTGGTCGAACGCTAATGAGTGCGCTGACCACCGATGCTTATGGAATGCACGACTCGCTCAGTGGAACACTGGAATACAGACCGGTTTACACACAAAAACATGAAGCTTCAATTTCTCTGACTGCTAGCAACTCTTGGTCTCATGAAGTCGATTTCGACGCCAATAAAACATTTCAAAATGCAGATCCACTGGTTATTGATATTGCAGTTCCCTACAAATACAAAGGTTTGTTATTCGGCAAGGGTTACCAAATGGGAGCTAAATTCACTCTTGAATCCATCGATATGAATGCGGATGCCAAAGGCGATCCAGAGCGCGTAATTGAATCGAGAATTTTTGCCAATGATCATACTTTTGTTATGAGTGAAAATTGGTTCTCAACATATGCCATCGAGTTAAGAAGAGATGAATCCAAACTGACTGTCACCGATACAAATGATGATGCCTCGGCAACAAAAACCAGTCTGTCGACAACACAAATCTTTTTTCAAAATCAGAAAAAAACTGAAGCGTGGATTGGAAATTTTGGTTTGTCACGTAATTCAGCTGATGGAAAAAATGTAAATTTTAATCGTTATGACATTGGCGCAACTTATATGGCGCCATGGATATGGGACACAACTTATACTGCCAACGTTGCATATTATGATGTCGTCTACCCTGACATCGCAAGCACTCGCCATGATAAAGACACGGCTTTGAATTTATCTTTACGCAAGGCAATCAATGAATCACTTGCCGCAAGCGTAACCGGAAGTTACGCGATGAATGTATCGAATGTTCCAGCAAATGATTATGATAAATACTTTATTTTAACGAATCTGACTTATTCGGGAGCTTTCTAATAGACTCGGCAACGAGACTGTAAAGAACTGTAAATAAGACTAGCGATGCGGTAAATATTCTTTCAATTTATTCTCAGCCCAAAACAAATGGGCGTCACTCCATGAGGCCTCGGAAGAGGTCTTATTAGTGACCTCACTGTTTTGAATCACCTCTAAATGTTGAGCCATCGGTGTTTTCAAATACAGCTCCATCCATTTTTCTGGTTCCAGCACACCTTGTTGAAATAAGATTTTCAAAATAAAATGCATTTTTATTTTCTTTAAATTTTTAGCACTCTCTAAAGCTCTTAAACTGTGACCTGCCAAATGAAACAAATCTGCAGACAAACTGTCACCTTCTTGCGAGGTCTTCAGTAAAATTTCTAAAATATAAAAACACACTTCAAGACGATCATAATCAGAACGAACTTTTTCAAAGCCGTCCAACAAAACCGCTTCTTCCAATGTGGCCAGACGATCCTCACCACCTTGTCGAGATGGTCGATAGCGAATCTCGACATAATGACTGGGTTGCAAAATTCCACCAGCAAATCTCTTTTTGGATTTGACCGCACCTCGAGCAATCAATGAAAGTTTTTCTCCATGATTACTCAAAAACTGAATGATTAAATCCGATTCAGAATACAAAACACATTTGAGAATAAGACCTTTGGCTTTTTTCGAATCAGCCAATTTGACATGCCTTGGTGGCCTCTGCGAGCCACTGTGCAAATTGCTGAACAGTGATTTTTTTATCTACAAGAAATTCAACATCTAACAAAAGCAATCCACGCAAAACTTCATCACTGGGCTTTGGTAACCACCAATCATACTGCTTTAACGAGCCCCCCCATCGGCAAAGATGAGTTGTTTCTAAAAAATAAATTTTCTTTTCATCATCCAACAATGCGTGCCCAGATTTTTTCTCTAGAAACCGAATCACAGCCTCACCACCAAGATCTTTGTGGTAAAAAACAGCTCGATCAAATATTCGCTGATTGTTGGCAAAACTCCATTTATGAAAACCTTCTGGCAAAACAGATTCTAACTCTTCCACTTTTGTTTTTTGTTCTTTGCGATTCCATGAAAAATCTAAAATTTTCTGACTGATCAAACTGTCCCAAAACAATAATGGCGAAAACAATGATGGCGCTTTTAATTTATTTCCATAAACCAAAACGGAATGTTCCTTCAGTGCACACAGCCGAAGCGAATATGGCAAGATGACTTCGTTGGTTAGATAACAATGTGTGAAATGAGACAGGCCAAGAGAGAATATTTTTTTGTTATTTAAATTTTTCTCAAGCTCATTGTAGGCAAATAATTCCGCCGTCACCGCATGATCTACACAAAACAATGTGAACAAGGTATCCGTTTTAAGCCCCTCGGCCCAAGTCGCCAAATCTCCACACTGCTGTGAATAGATTTGCACCTCAAACCCTTCTTTGTATAAAAAAGGCAAAACCTTATCAATCCACGGGCTTGCCCCAGGCACGACTGCACATGTTTTTTTATGAGAATAAAATTGTGCTATGGAAATCACTGTTTCTTGTAGATGAGCACCAAGGCTTGGTCCTACTCGCACAGACAATTCACCACTGAAAACATGTGAATTTTCAATCTGAGATTGAACTTTTTGATTTAAATTTTCCCACTGTTCAAAGGCTGGTATATTGATATTCATGCTCTAAACATACGTGTTAGGAACATGACAATTCAACAACAATTTACGTCACTTTTAACTACAAAAACACAAATCAAATGGCATCAAGATGAATTCTCAAATTGAGACGCTTCATTGCGATTTAAACACCAGATGAGATGAAAACAACCTTGCCAAACCAGTCCTCTGCGCCCGCTTCTTGCTCTACATATAGGTAAGAAACCCAAAGAGGTGTTGTGATGATGTTTAATAAAAGACTGCAGAAGGCTTTAAAATCTGTTCTGAGAACAACTCTGAGTATTACAATCAGCACGCCATTAGCCGCATTTTCAGCCGGCAAACCACACGCACAAGATTTGATTCAATTAAATGCAGATTTTAATGCTCGTCGATCGGGACAGTTTTTATCAAGCAGCAACAATATTGTCCGCACCTTTAAAAAAGGCACCAAAGCAGAAATTATTCAGCGCAAATATTTCCCACAAACTGGGAACTATGGCCTGTGTTTAAAACCTTATCCTAACAATGGCCAAGAATGTTTGTGGGTATATTATCGTTCAAAATCTCCTGCGATTAAGCTTTATCATGTCAGCGAATCTGTTGAAGCTAAAAATAAATTGTTAACCGATTGGGGACTCAACCAAAAATCAACAACTGCATTAACGCCGACAACAGATCCCAAAAGGGCTAATGCAGCTTTAACAACATCCGTCGTTCCTACATTCGCGCTCCCCATTAAAAGTGTTGTCGAATCTGCTCTTCAAGAATTAAAACCCACACCATTTAGACCAACAACAGCTAAAACGTCGAGCACTGTAGGTGCTGATGAAATCAATCATTTGGATAATGACATTGCCAATCCTCAACCCTCACCACAAGTATCACAACAAGTGACTGAACAAATCGCTTTGCAGGCAGACAAACTAAACCAAAACTTAAGAGCAGTCACCTCTGGCGCGCAAATTTCTTCAACTTGCAAAGACTGTAAAGTGGATTTAAAAACTTACCCAAGATGCCAAGCCAGTAACAGTTATTTGCTTGATGATATTTTGCATCTTTCAAAAGATCCGAAACTTTCATTTTTATTTGCTAGCAATCAACCTGAGATGATTCGTGCTAGCTGTGTTCAAAGAAGTATGGATCAATATCCATCAAGCTCACAATTTTTTCGTGATTGCGCGGGCGGATCCTCTGGAAAACATCATGTACCTAAGGCCTGCACCAATGAAAACTATGTTGAGTTGACAGCAAATTCATTCAACCTGGCCGCACGATGCCTTTCTCCTGAAATCACGGGCAGTTCTGATCACCGCGAGAATCAAGAAATGTCTCTTCAAATATTTCAATTATTGACCCATGAATCTGGTCTTCATATGAACGCCACCAGCCACACCAGCGCCGCGGGCCCAGGTCAAATGACAGACGATGGAATTAGCGGAGCTAATAAAAGATTAAAATATATTCGCAATCGCTTAACACAATCAAAAGATCCAGGCTGCCAACAGTTGGCACAAATTCTAGAAAAACCATTAAAGGCTGACAGCAAACATTTTTGCGATCGTATCAGTTCTGGCAATGGCAATCCATTAAAGGGCATGGCCTATGCATTTTTATACCAATACACAACACGAGATTATTTAGATTCAACCGTTTATGATACAAAAATGTTTCAGTACCTAATACAAAACCTATCAGTCACAGAATCAGCAAGACTAAAAGGCGCATTACAGATCTGGGCACACAACACCGGCACCGCTGGCATGAAAGTTCCACTGCAAAGATTAGTTATTGATTACGTCCGACAACATAAAAAAATTGCGGATGTAGATAGATTTTTAAAAGAACTTGAATCGACCATGCGCAGTCACCCGGCCATTGGAAATCGCAAGAGAACTGGACAAACTTCAAAATTTTATGCTGCTACTAAATCAAAAATGCAAAACATAACCACGGAGGCGCAGTCATGCCTAGCTCAATAAATAATTTCATCAAACTTGTTTTAGTCTCAACCATCGTCAGTTTATCCACTCTTGCTAAAGCAGAACAAGCCTCACAAAAAATCATCCAGCCTGAAGATATTATTCAACTCTGGCAAAATGCCATTCAACCT
>CAZMVK010000185.1:0-6226 GCA_964569545.1 uncultured Bdellovibrio sp. | reverse complement strand
GAACTCAATTCGTTCATTTCTACATCTAGATTTCCCCAGTAGCGTGGACGCAATAAAAAACTGCTGTTATCAAGAGTGACAACTTTATAATTTTCATTGACCATTTCTTTTTGAAAAAATCGAACTGAGTTGGCAATACGTATTGAATCCTCTGGAATTGATCCCGAAGCAATCAATTCAATTGCCGGTGTCACCAGTGGTTTAAGTTCAAAATGTAGAATCTCAGCTTTTTTATTTTGTACCAAAACTTGGTACCTTTGCAAGCCTGCGGATCCACCATTTCTTTTCACCGTCGATATTACATCTAAAATTTTATAAGCTGGCAACAGCTGAGAAATATTTTTTCGTTTAACGGGCGAGACCTCAGAACTGTTTTTATCACGCACAAACAATGGACCAAGGATTTTTTTTGGTTGAACCACAATTCCCTTTTTTAAACTGCTCATTTGTTTTTTCATGAGCCCATCTGGCATTTTAACTTTTTCTTGGTTCAAGCCAGACAAATAATATTTATGGAATTGAGATACAAAATTCTCTTGCAAAAAACTTTTTTCGACAAGCGATGCTGACAACAGCAAACGATCTAAATCTAATATCAAAGGACAGGGACCCGAATCATCCATATCATTGACCGTGAAAACTGTAGAGATTGGTTCTCCCTCTGCACTCTGCACAATAAAACCAAAATTTTCGACATGCGCATCACCCACGCACCAACCAGTGAAATTCTGTAAGGATTGATACACAGGCAAGTTTTTTTGATTCTCTAAGCTCAATGCGTAATAGTATTCAACAAAAGTTCGTAAAAACATAAAATCAGAATCCACAACTTGCAGTTTTTCCTGATTCAATGTCATTTTCGGTGCATTTAAAACCAGGGTAGAATCTGATTTCTTAGGCGCATTAACACAACCGAAAAACACATTCGCAAAGACAATAGTAAAAAAAATCGTCCCGAGTTTTATAAATGTTTTTCTATTCAAAATTTTCTCAGTAATTTCCATCAACATCATACTCACCAACTTTTATTAAGGAGGCCATAAGTATGTTTACCAAGAAACGAGAGATTTTGATTTGTATTTTGTGAAGTCCGACGAAGGACTGGCCAAAAGCCAATTCGAGGAGGACTTCACAAAATACAAATCAAAAGATCCGTTTCGACTAAACTTACTTATGGCCTCCTTAATATAACAACAATAGTTCATCTGGATTCTAGCCTAGCAGATCGGTGAAAAACTATTTAAAAGATCTCTGAGTTCGATTTTTATTGTTTTCGCTGCGCTCTTTAAAATCGCGTATAACAAAATTTTAGCCACCGAAATATGTAACAACTTGTTTAATTAAATTTCACTTCGATTTTCATTTAAAGTGCATAACAAAATGATCGCAGCCAATGCGCTTGACTGCTTGCCAAAACAGCTTGATATTATGCTTACAGATGAGGATTGTAATGCCAAAACTATATATCACGGGATCTACAGGCTTATTGGGCGGATGGCTTTTACCACTTTTTGAACAAGAGCTTAAACAGAGCTATCAGATACAAACCTTGAGTCGTAATGAGCTGAGCCAATTAAATACAATAAACATGTCCTGGTCAGAAAAAGATATTATTTTAAATTTAGCGGCAATGACTAATGTCGACAGTTGCCAGCAAAATCCTCACGATGCTTATTTGGCAAACATTAATATTCCTCAAAAACTTGCTGAAATTTCAAAAAAATACGGCACAAAAGTTATTCACATCTCTACAGATCATATTTATGACAACGAATCCCCCAGCAAAGAAGCTTCAGTCGTCCTAAAGAATGTCTATGCGATGAGCAAATTTGCTGGAGAGCTGGCCCTACAAAATGGCAATGCCCAACAAAATACAGTCTGCTTACGCACAAATTTTTTTGGTAAATCCAAAACACAAAAACCCAGCTTTTCAGACTGGATTTACAAAGCTTTTGCAGAAAAACAAAATCCAACTTTTTTTGATAATATATTTATATCTTTTGTTCACTGGAGCACTTTGTCAGAAGCCATCTTAACTGTGATTCACAATTTCAAACCCGGCATCTACAATGTTGGTGCCGCCGACAGCATCAGCAAAGCCGAATTCGCAGTGCGAGTAGCAAAAACCTTGAACATTTATCATTCCGATTACAAAATCAGCCAAGACCTCAGCCAAAATAACAGCGTCAGCAGCCCCGATCGGGCTGTACGTCCAAAACGTATGATGATGGACAGCAGCTTGTTTGCACAAACATTTAATTTTACTCTACCGACGATCGATCAGGAAATCGCAAAACTGCGAAAGGAATATGGACAATGAATAATAAACTGAATTTCAAATCCCCACAAAATGAAATCACACTCAACCATCAAAAAGTCGGTCTTCTACATCCAACATATTTTATTGCCGATGTTGCCGCCAATCACGATGGCGATCTGGGACGCGCCAAAGAATTGATTTACCTTGCTAAAGAAGCAGGGGCTGATGCTGCAAAATTTCAGCACTTCAAAGCGTCTACTATTGTCAGTGATTATGGTTTTAAAAGTTTAGGAGCACAGAGCTCACACCAAGCTGCCTGGAGCAAAAGTGTCTTTGATGTTTATCAAGACGCAAGCCTGAATCCTGATTGGACAGATATTTTAAAAGAAACTTGTGACAAAGCTGGCATTACTTTTTTTACTAGCCCTTATTCTTTTGAACTGATTGATGTTGTCGACAAATATGTTCCTGCATACAAAGTCGGCTCTGGTGATATTACTTGGCCACAAATCATTCAATACATGGCAAAAAAAGGCAAACCGATGCTGTTAGCCTGTGGCGCTTCTGATTTCAACGATGTCGATATTGCCATGAAAGAAGTTTTAAAATTCACCGGCGACGTAGTGCTGATGCAATGTAATACCAATTACACCGCAAGCCTTGAAAATTTTAAATACATCAATCTCAATGTTCTGAACTCTTTCAAAACTGCTTTCCCAGGAGTTATCCTTGGTCTCAGCGATCACACACCAGGACACAGCACCGTTTTAGGCGCGGTCACCTTGGGCGCACGAGTGATCGAAAAACATTTCACTGACAGCAATGATCGCGTAGGACCGGATCACAAATTTGCATTAAACCCAAAAGACTGGAACGAAATGGTAGTGCGCACTCGTGAATTAGAAAATTCATTAGGCAACGGCGTAAAAGTTGTCGAAGAAAATGAAAAAGAAACGGTGGTTCTGCAACGTCGTTCTGTACGTACCACTCGCGCGATTAAAGCTGGTGAAAAAATCACAGAGAAAGATCTTGAGGTTTTGCGCCCGTGTCCTGCTGACGCTTTCAAACCATCTGAAATTGATTTGGTAATTGGCAAAGCCAGCAAACGTGACATTCCACATGGGGATTATGTTAAAAAAAGTGATATCTAATGAGTGAAAAAAAACCGAATTTAAAAATCACTTTGGTAGTACCTGCTTACAACGAAGAGCGCAGCATTGCGCAAACTATTTTAAGTGCTAAAAGCTACACTGGAAATCAAGTGGATGTGATTGTAGCCAACGATTGCTCTAAAGATCACACCGCACAAAGAGCTGCCGATGCTGGCGCCATTGTTCACACTCTACCACACAACCAAGGTTACGATGGCGCATTGAGAGCTGGCATTGAGCTGGCTCACGCCAAGGGTTATGATTTTGCAATCACCTTTGATGCCGACGGACAGCACCCTGCCCACATGTTACCAAAATATATTGAGCTTTTACCCGATCACGATTTGGTTTTAGGAATTCGTCCTGAGACCGCACGTTTTTCAGAATTCGTTTTCGCAATTTATACTCGCTGCCGTTATGGCATTCGTGATCCATTGTGTGGAATGAAGGCCTATCGATTAAGCGTACTTGAACAATACAAATTTGATACCTATGATTCCACCAACACCGAACTGATGTTAAGAATTGTAAAAGCAAAACGCCCATGGACACAATTAGCAGTACCGATTGCCCCACGCGAGGGAGGCCCTTCACGTTTCGGCAGCGTATGGCGAGGCAACATGCGAATTTTCAAATCCCTATGGCGAGCCATCATCCACGGTCTCTAAAAAAGGTGCAGGCCCTGTTTCTTGCTGGCAAGCGACAAGAAACAGGGCCTGGCACCTTTTTTAGACTTGCAGAGTTTTTGGCAGGCTCCAGTTTTGACAGAAGATTTCATCATGAAAACTTAACTCCACCGCTCTAAGAGCTATCGCGGATTCTTTCCAAGCAAGACCTGAATACAAAGTGTCACCTAATATTGGAAAGCCATGACGGAACAATTCGTAACGCAATTGATGAGAACGACCTGTCTGTGGTTGTAAACTCCAAATGTGCAAATCGGACTCATCAGAAAAATCAGCGGTCATCGATTTTTCCATCATTACATTTTCAGTAAAACATTCTAAATTTTTATTTAAATTCTGAAACAAATCTTTATCAGGAAATTTATCCGGATCTTTACCTTTATATTGAGCCAGATATTTTGCGTTGGTCACACTTTGTTTACCATGAGCGTTTTCATACGCACGGCGTTTCCCCCGCATCAACATACATTTCCAAATAAAACTCTCACCAATTTGTGGATTCACAAGACGAAACAAATCTTTTTGAAAAGTTGGCGGCGGCACCAAGAGTTTGCTGCAAAGAGCTTGATAAGTTTTCTGTACTTGTCGTTTCTCAAATACAACATTTGCGGCAGCGTGCGCTTTTTCATTCAGTGCGAAAAGAGTTATTCCTGAAACTTCAAAATCTAAACGGTGAACAGGATAAATCTGCGTGCTCAGTTCTTTTTCTAGCTCGCGTCCTAAAACCACTCGCCCATCATCGGATTCAAAACGCGAAGGCGTAGTCAATACGCCGCTGTCTTTATCAACGGCTACGAAATGTTCATTTTGAAAAACAATTTTCATTTTTTACGAAGACCGATCAGAAATATTTCTTTACTGATTTTGCGAGTGCTGTCGGGCTTTAAGGCTTCCACTTTGGAAAACATATTTTTAATTTGATCGCGTAATTTGAGAAAATCATCGCTGTGAAAAAACTTGCAAACAAAATGTCCGCCCGGTTTTAAAAATCTCTCGGCACAGCTTAAAGAAATCTCACACAACTCTAAAGATCTTGCCTGGTCTGTCATGCGAATGCCGGTGGTTTTAGGGGCCATATCTGACAATACCAAATCAAATTTGCGATCAAAACCTTGCTCTTGCAAAAGGTTTTCAAGATTTAAATCTCGAAGATCTGCTTGAACAAAAACGGCGTTATCAAGCTTCACATTGATCGGTGTCAGATCCACGCCAATAATACGCCCTGAAGAACCAATTTTTTTACTGGCATATTGCGACCAAGACCCGGGGCATGCCCCCAAATCCATAACCTGCTGTCCCGGCTCGAACAGACGAAATTTTTGGTCGAGCTCTTCGAGCTTAAAAACTGAGCGAGCCACAAAGTTTTCTTTTTTAGCTTTTCTATAATAATGATCTTTTGGGTTGAATCCAGACATGGCGGGACTTTACATTCCTTCGTTAAAAATGCAAAGTAGGAAATGGAGGCTCTATGGAAATCGGCTGGATTATGGGTGGTTTTTTTACGTTTGTAACCATAGTATTCATTGTGATTGCTGTTTTCGTACCTGAATTGGTCGGCATCACCGGCAAAAAGGCCCTACAAACCTTGGAAGAACAGCGCGGCGACCAACCGACTGAGCCCACTCCTGAACAAAAGCCCCAACCCTAAAAAACAGACTTAGATTAGAATTGAGGCTGGATTTATTTAAAGATCGAGCCTCACAAACCAAAATCGATTCAAAAAAAGTAGTTTCAAATCTAAAAAAAGTAACTTCTAAGTAATTTCAAAACTTAGAAAACTAAGCAATTTTTAAAATATCAAATCAACCCTGATTTGATTTAGAGATTTTTAAAATCAATCGACGAATTTCTTTTAATTTGACCTCTGAGAATTGCGACTGTGATTGTTTTTTTTCAGAACCAATCTGCGACTTTGACTGTGACTTTGACCATTTTTTATAATTTTCTAACAGCTGATCTTCACGAGCCTTATCTCGACGAGAAATCCCCTGTTCTTTTTTCATCTTGGTGATTTTTTGCACAACCTTGAAGCGTTTCACCAGAGCTAAAATAATTTGACGATCTAGTGTATCGATCTCACTTCGGAATTTTGCCAAAGGATTCTTTGATTGTTTGTTTTTCTCTTTTTT
>CAZMVK010000184.1:0-6230 GCA_964569545.1 uncultured Bdellovibrio sp. | reverse complement strand
CTGTGAGGAGCTTGCTCTTCTCAAAAGAGAAGAGTAGGTTTACTCGATGGATAAATGGACTGATAGATTTAAAAATACACTTTTTGTTCGAGCTTATACCTTTACTAAAATTCCACTGATATGGTGGCTCAGACCTCAGATTCTTGAGCTGGGAAAACAAAAAACTGAAATCAAAATAGCTCTCAATCGACGTACGAAAAATCATTTAAATTCAATGTACTTCGGTTCTTTGGCAGTAGGTGCTGAGCTGGTCATTGCAATGAAAGCTGTCGTTGCAATTTATCAATCGAAAGCCAAAGTAGATTTTGTGTTTAAAGATTTTCACGCTGATTTTTTAAAACGACCAGACGGAGATGTTCATTTTATCTGCGTTGAAGGTGAAGCCGTCGAAGCACTTATCGCCAAAGCCCTAACTAGCGGCGTAAGAGAGAACCAACAATTCTCAGGTTATGCGGTCGTACCGAGTATAAACCCAGAAGAAAAAGTGATGAGCTTCAACCTCACCTTGTCTGTTAAAAAACGCAGTAAAAAATAAAATTAAATCAAAGAATTTTAGAAGGAACTTCCGATTTAATATCCTGCAAGTCTTGCATCGCCATATGCGCAAAACACAAGGCGCTATATGCCGGTAAAAACAAAAATGATATTGGCACCACAATCATTGCCGCAATGATCACTCCAAGCAGCAAATAATCCATACGATGTCGCTTTAATACTTGCTTCATTTCACCAGTAGAAACCAAATCAGCTATTGCATCCCATACCAACAAACGATATGCCAAAAATCCATTCAGAATCAGCGGCAAGGCCAAGCTCATTCCTGGCACTGGCCAAAATGGCAAAGTGATCATCCACAAAGCCAGATAGATCACTCCACAAATGACACTGTGTTTGACCGTCGCCCAAATAGAAATTTCATTTTTCTTTTTCAATCCTGGGTAACGTGGCAAAATAGTGCGCACCACAGTCGGCATCACAATCAAAGAAGATAAAATCATCGAAGATAAATAAATCAGCGGCAATAAGAGCAAAACAGCGATAATACCCGCTACGCCCAATGCTACCGAAGATGACGAAATACCAAACCAAGTTTGTAAAACATCATTGAGATGTTGTGAATACAAAAACTTTTCAGCAAAGAAATTAGAAAATTCAACGAGAGCTTTCCAGAATGCAATTCCGAAAGCCCCCCATAACAAAATCGACAGAACAGGTGGCAAAAAAATCAAAATAAAAATCTTCCACGTAAACATGTCTTTTAACGACAACCACATTACATTTAAAATTTTCATATTCACCACCTCTCACCGCAAATGCATCAACAAGGCGTATACAAAACTAGAATACTTTTGTAACTCCCAAGCCGGCCTCTGTGTCAGTCACCGAATTAGAACCAAGACTGGCGCTGCGCTCACGCATAAATAATTTAACTGATGAAACTTTGTCGATCATATACTGACCATAAAATTGCGCATAGTTTTCTTGTTCGTTATTTGCCAAATGCAACATATCAGCACCACCTTGAATTCCTAAATTCAAAGCATTGATGACTGGAACCTCAAAAAATCCCTGTAAATACATTTGTTCTTTATTTAACATTGCCTGACGAGTGGTTGGCACGATTTGCAAACCCCATTTTGCAATATCAACATTGTCTTCAAAACCAATTTCTGCTTGTGCAGCAGATTTGATATTTGAATCACGAACCTCGCCGTTTGGAATGTAAATTACATGAGCACCATAGATCCAATTCATGCTCAAGAATTCAAATGTCGAACGAGCTCCTAAAGAAACTTGATTTACACCCGTGGTGCGAGATTGAGCCGAAGCATCACGCATAAAATAATCAAAAGAAAAATCCAACGCCACATCATCAGTCAAACCACGTGAATGATTAAAATAAAATACTTGATTGGTTAGGTTTTGAGTTTGTTTCTCATAAACATAATTTTCATTGTAACCATTGCTTTTAACAGTCTCACCTTGTCTGTATCCACCCAACTCAAAGAAAGACATGTCTTTCTTTGGCACAGAGTAAAATGCTGAATATGTTTTCAAAGCTTCCGAACGACTGCTAGCCGCAATAGGCTCAACAGATAATTTCGCCTGGCTTTCAGCACCTACCGAAGAAGTCGACAAGGTCATTGCTGAATCTGCAGCATGGACTTGTAAAGCAACAACTAGAGCGGCTGTGAATAACATAGCCCCTTTAAACATGTTTGAATTCTTAATCATCTGAAACCTCCATAAATGCTATTTCAAGCGTTAATTTTATTGCTCGCACAGTCTTTCGGTCTTCTGGACCCAGGTCAATCCGCACTCCAGCATGGATTCATAATGAATCCATGCATGAAACAAAAAACGGCCCCTGTTTAAAAGTTCTACACCCAAGCCGCCAGTGCGTTTTTTTAGCATAGCAAAAAGACTTGCAACATCAAACACCTACACGCATGCCTGAATAATTAATAACAACCATTCTGAAGCACGAATATTGTAAAGTTAATAGATTACAAAGGGGTCTTTGTATGAAGCGTGTTTTTTTGGCAACCAAAACTTTACCGCTTATCACTGTTGTTTTGCTTTGGCAAAATGCAGCTCTGTGCGCGAGCATGGAATCAAAAACCAGCTCAATAACAACCACCAAAGACATCAATACATCTAAAACGACTGTCGACAATACTGCCGAAAAAAATAGTAAATTTTCAGGCACTTGGTACATGCGCATGCTGGGAGATCGGATTGAAGACTCTTACTCACAAAAATCAATTTCTCGATTATTTATGGGCGCAAATGTTACCTATCAAGCTATCGAAGAATTGAGTTTTAATTTATTTCCACGTTTTAAATACGTCAGCGGTTACGCCCAAACAAAAGACACCTCTGACGTTAATACTAGCACTTGGTCAATTCGTAATGCCACGGCTGATTTATCATTAACAAAATACGATACGTTATCAGCTGGCGCACTAGATCAATCTAAAATTCATCATTCAATTTTGCTCGACGAAATCGCGTTTCCAGGTGTTCGTTTGGATATACACACAGACAAAAAAAACATAGCGCAAATAGGGGTTGTAGGCGAAGGCGCGGTTCCAACATCCAGCAGCCTAACCACAGAAACTCAAGAGTTCGAAAAAACACCTGGATATCAATCATTGGGTGCCTATTTTAAATATACTGGCAACGTGCTAGAGTATAATGGACGCGCATTATATTACGCATATTCTGATTTACCGATCGCGGTCGCAACACCGTCAGGTTTGCTTGGCAACAGTACTGAATCTACCAACGGCACTAATACAAAATTTATTTACGAATACAAGGGCTATCAAGCAGACTCTAATATAAAATGGCATGTGAATAAATCATGGGCTCTTGGAATCAATGGCGCCTGGTTGCGAAACAAAGAAGCCCCACAAGATCTCAATCAAGGTATTTTAAGTAATGCTTATACTGAAATTCAAACGACGAAAAATTTATTAATCAAACCTTTTTATATTTACTATCGCATTGAACCAGATGCGACTGTCGCAAAATACAATGACGACGGTTACAATACAAATCGCACAGGTTACAGAACGGGTATGTCTTTTGAATTCAAAAAAACAGTTTTAAAAAAAGTCAAATTCACTGCTAGCGGCGGTGAGCGCGATGCCATTTATAAAAATATCAGCCAACAAAAAGAGAACTACTGGACAATAAAATTGGAGACCCTTGATGCAGCCATCTAAAATGCTGAGTCTCGCGTGGTTGTTTTTATTTTTCACAACCGCGTGTACATTATCAAAACCCAGTTCGCGAGATTCACAAGACAATCTCGCGTCTACTTTTTTGATTCAGAAGGCTGAGATCAATCAAACACGCAGTAATTATGATAGTAAGATTTCTATTCCAGTTTCAAAATCTTATAGCTTCCAAGTTTGCCTTGCTGATCGCGAACAGAAAAAAACAATTGCCAATCACAGTTTTCAAGTCACTGGTTTTTCCCCTGAAGGCGATGTCAATCAAACTCTGATCAGCAACAGCGAAGGCTGTGTGATTTGGGAAGAATCCATCAGCTATAATCATTTGTCACATGGTCACTTTGTTGAATTGAAAAGATCAGTAACAGCTAATGGTATTCAATCAGGAAAACAAACGACTTCGTTTGCAATCAATCCCTGGGAAGATATTGCTTACTCATTAATGAGCAAAAAAGTCGAAGACCTCATAACTGCTGATAATTCCAAACAAGCTTTACTTGGTACTCTGAAAGAATCTGTTCCCTTTCCAAATAATTTGTGGATTAATAATTTGAGACTGACTATCAATCAGCAATCTTTCGTAAAAGTTGATGGTATTGATGGTTTAGAATTAAAAATCGATGTACTCACTCAACCATTCTTAGTCACTGTAAAAAGCGGCAATCGTCGAGTCTCTGAAGCCATTTCCTATGGTGATTTTGCGGCTGAGATTTTTTTGATTCACGTCAATTTTGAAAATGGCAAAGAAGTACGCCGTTATTTAACCGATCCGGAATCGGCAGAAGTTCGCATGGTCAATGGTGATTTAATCATCAGCAAAGCCCAAATATTAAAAGTCAAACCGGCCTCAGGACAAGTCCAACTGGGTCTGCGCGTAAAGCCAAAATCCAACAAGCTTGGATTGAAACCTTTCGAAGGAGCCTTTCTTATTGGCGAGTTTGATAATATCAAAGGTAACTTTTTCTCACGCATGAGCAATACGTTCCAAGAAAACAGTGGCAATATCACTTTGGAAGATTATATCACTGACAAAAAACCAATCAAAACGCCACTCTCACAAACAGATGTCAATGCCACCTCAGACACCGGACAAGCACAGCATTATCAAAAACTACAAATCGTTGGTAAAATCACTGCGAACAATCGCTATTTCGAAAATCTAAACAGCATGGATCGAAAACGTCTTATTAAAATTGAATTTTGCGCCAGCAACAATTTTGACAACAAACCAGTCAGCGGACAGGTTTTCCATATTCATCAAATCGATGGCAAAGAACAAGATTTAAGAACGGATAACAACGGCTGTTTTAACTGGGAAGACACCTACAGTTATTATTTCTTTGCGCAAGAATGTACACGCATTATCAATCTCAGTGTCAGCAACGCCAATTTGAATTTCGATCAAACTTGGTCCATGAATTACAATCCATGGTCCAACAATGACGCTATCGCATTTTCACAAATGCAGAGCATGGACAAAAAATCCAAAGAAATTATCTGCGCCAAAGGCCAGTCCCGACCGGTTTACAGTTTTTATTATTTTAATAAAAATACTTTGGATTATGAAATTGATGATTTTTTATATTTAAAACAAAAAAAACTTGTGCGCTTTTCTTATAATACGGCTTTCAAACGAGCTACACTGTCTGGTGATGCCGGCTATGAGGGCAATATTCCATTGCCATCAGGATATTACTTGTTGAAATGGGCCGTGGTTAACAACAGCCCTTTTATTGACTACAAAAAAGATCCATCAGCGCTTTTTCAAGTCTCAGAACGAATTGTTTTTATTAGCGTGCAAGGTATTCTCAATATTGATCTCCCTCTAGAAACAGACAATATAAAAGCAATCGGCAACATGAGTAAATTGTTGGTTGAGCTCTATCCTCTGCGCCAAGAAGCGGTTCTCTCTCAACCACAAGCACCAACGGTTAACTTAAATTCATTTATCGATAAGCGTGCTAGCTTCGAAACTGTGACTTATGGTTCGCCAATGGTCTTAGCGGAAAATTCTGAAGGCGGTTCATTCACAGAAGAACAAAATAATGGCAAATCTTTGATTGATCAATTAGCGACAACGTTTAAATTAAAAAACTCAGAGATTCGCAGAGACAATGAGTTGCTCTCTAATAAAAAATATTTTGCAAAAAATGAGAACTTGCAGTTGTTCAATCTCAACAGTCAAACTGATTTGCAAACCATTCAAACACAAATGCAAATCAGCAACTCGCAACTTAATGAGTGGCTAAAAACTGGAATCTTTAGCTTTGATTTAAAGGCCAAGCTCTGCCGCTTTATTTTTGATAAAGATCTAGCCAAGCCAGCACAGCGCAATCAAAGTAAGGATAAAATTAATTTTCTAATCAATCCAAGTTATTCATCGTATTATCTGACTAGCATTAGCACTCTTTGTGGTCGCGCTAAGCATGAAGATTTCTTACATGTTGAATATCGATATTTTGTACGTAACGTTAAAAAAGTTGCCAA
>CAZMVK010000183.1:0-6244 GCA_964569545.1 uncultured Bdellovibrio sp. | reverse complement strand
AGAATTTTATTTGATTGCTCCGACAGCTCTACACTAGCAAATAAGTTATTTGCCAAGAATAAGTAAATCAGAATCTATCTCTGACTTTTTGACATTCCTACAAAAAAAATCATATTTGGACTATCAAATAAAGACACTCTCTAGATTTTTTCAATTCATTTTTATTTTTACGGTGATTTCATAAACGTACGCCATGAATTGGCTTGTACAGAATCTTTTTCATAAACATAGCGCTCATGCAAACGACCCTGACGACCAAACCAAAACTCTATACGTAATGGCTTTAAACAATAACCACCCCAATGCGGTGGACATGGCACTGTTGTATTTTCGTATTTTTTTTCAAGATCTATAACTTTTGATTCTAGAAATTCAGTATTTGGAATGACTTGGCTTTGCTCTGAAGCCCAAGCGCCGATTTGGCTCAAACGAGGACGAGACTGAAAATACATTTCGTTTTCTGCACGAGGCAGTTTTTCCACCAAGCCCTCAATGCGAATTTGCCGTTCTAATGTGGGCCAAAAAAACAATGCTGCACATTTAGAATTGCCATTGAGATCTTGCGACTTGTGACTTTGATAATTCGTAAAGAAGGTCAGACCATCATGCGCCCAGCCCTTGTAAAGAACCGTGCGCAGCGAAGGGAAACCATCTGGACCCACTGTCGCCAGAGACATTGCATTAGGATCTTTTGTGATCTTTTGCTCTGCCTCGGCAAACAGGGTTTTAAAATGCTCAAATGGGTCTTTGTTAAAATTAAATGAGCTCAATGGTTCCCCCAAAAAATACTTTGGAATTATTTATTTTTTTTAGCGTCTTTGCCAGCTTTTGCTTCAGCTTTTTGTGGCATAACATCTAACAATTCAACTTCGAAAATCAAAACTGAATTTGCTGGAATACCTGGGCGAGCTGAAGGACCGTATCCCAAATCTGGTGGGATGAACAATTTCATTTTTCCGCCAACTTTCATCAACTGCAAAGATTCAGTCCAACCTTTGATAACTCCGTTTAATGGAAATTCAGCAGGTTGACCGCGGTCATAAGAACTGTCGAACTGTTCACCAGTAGTCAAAGTACCTTTGTAATGAGCTTTAACAACATCATTAGCAGTTGGTGTTTTACCAGTTCCTTCTTTAAGCACAACATATTGCAAACCAGAAGCAGTCGATTTTACGCCTTCAGCTGTTTTGTTTTTTGCCAAGAAAGCTTCGCCATCTTTTTTGTTTTTATCACCTTGCTCTTGTTGTTTCTTCATCATGTTTTCTTGCAATTTCATCAAAGCCTGTTGCATTTCTTCTGGCTTCAATTTGCTCTCTTTACCTTGTGCAGCCTCAGAGATAGACATAGCTAAAACATCTGAATCGAATTCGATATCTTGTTTTTTCAAGTTCGAACCAATTTGTTGACCGATAGCATAGCTAGCTTTTTTAGCGTCTGTATCAAGTTTCTTTTGGCAACCAGCGCCTAGCAACATTGCTGCTGACACACCTACTGCAGTAATGACTCGTTGTAATTTCATGATGACTCCTTTTTCTTGTTATCATTTCTTGTTATCATTTCTTGTTATCATTTCTTGTTAACTTTTATTTGTTATCACTTTTAAATTTTAATTTTCATTCAAGACATCTTAAGCATTTTCACAAAACCAAACAGAGATTTTATTTTCTACAAAATAAAAAAACATTTCACTTTAATATACTTAGTGCGCCCTAAACTAAATAAGTAAACTCCGGAATCCATTGTGTCTTATGATTTCCCTAAAAAGGAACCATTTTTGCCAGTTGTGCAAACCGTCAAAACATGATCCAATCCGGCCATGAACAAAATCAGTCAAAGCCAATCCCTAGATTGGGCTCTTAAATACTGTCGAAAACTTTCAAATTTGCTGTTTATATACGCAGGAATTATGTCAGTTTTTCGCCTGATTGCTCTTGCTATTTATGGCAGCAATTTTCGCATCGGAACAGATTTGGCACGCTCTCTTTGGATGGGGGTTCGTTTTGATGTGGTTGTCTTAGCCTATCTATGCACCCCGCCAGTCCTCGCTCTCATTTTTTGTCTTTTTTGGCGGCAAAAGTTCGCATACAAGCAACTCATCAATGTGTCTAAACATTATTTACACTGGATGTTCATCCTGATTTGTCTGCTACTCGCCATTGACGTTGGTTACTATTCTTATTTTCAAGATCATTTTAATATTTTGGTTTTTGGTTTGATCGAAGACGACACCAAAGCATTGCTGCTGACCTTCTGGAAAAACTATCCAATCTTTTGGTATTTTATTTTATTTCTTTCAGGCTTTTATCTTTTACGCTTTTTCACCCACAGAACCATGAGCGTGGAAATACCCGCACCCACTCACTCTGAAAGTGGAACTCGCACGGCGGCTGTGTTTTTCGCACTTGCTTTGGTTTGTATTATCACCTTTGCCGCCAGAGGTAGTTTTGGTTTGTTTCCATTGGGTGAAGCCGACACTGTCGTCTCTAATGATCCATTTTTAAATCATCTCAGTTCAAATGGAATTCACGCCCTAGTCCGCGCTTTCAAATTACGTAAACAACAAAATAGCGCTTGGAATGGCAATATGAAAATGTTTGGTTATAGCGATGCCAAACAAGCCTTTGCCGATTATTATCAAATTCCTATTTCACAAGTTCCAGAGTCTCCGCTGGATCTCTTTCACCATAAAACCATCAATAATACCTGGGCAGAAAAAACAAAACCACATGTGGTATTGATCATGATGGAAAGTTTTGGTGGGCACTGGTTGAATTATCAATCACCAACTTTTAACTTGTTGGGAAAATTTGCCGAGCACACTCAACAAGATTATTTTTTTCGCAATTTTTTACCATCGGCTAATTCGACAACCGGCAGCTTAAGTTCGATGATGATCAGCTCGCCACAACGACCTATCGGAAATTTTTTAACTGAAAGCGAATTTTTACAAGTACCCTTTCGTTCAAGCCCTGCGCGCATTTTTGCCAAAGCTGGTTACGAAACTCATTTTATTTATGGCGGCAATCCTGGCTGGCGCGATATGAACAAATTTGCTCGTTTCCAAGGATTCGAACATGTTGAAGGCGAAGTCGATGTTGAAAAAAAACTAGGTTCTCTGAAAGAGCGTCACGACTGGGGCATTTTTGATGAAGATTTGTTTCAGTATATCAAACTGACATTGCAAGAAGCTAAACGACCACAGATGTTATTGGTAATGACCACAACCAATCATCCGCCTTACCAAGTGCCCAGCTCTTTTCACGCTGAAGATCAAATCATGCCAGATGAACTGTTAAAAAACTTAACAGCTGATGTGATGATTTCTCAGCAAAGGTTTAAAACCTATCGGTACTCGATGGATTCTTTGGGAGATTTAATGAGTGAAATTAAAAGCTCACCACTTGCTGAAAAAACAATTGTTGCAGCCACTGGAGATCATGGTTTTTTATTAGTCCATTTTAAAGACTCGCAACTGTTGCAAAAATGGTCCGTGCCTTTTTATCTGTATCTGCCTGCTGAACTCAAAACCGAAATCGCCCCTTATGGACTGAACTCTCAAAGTTTTGCTGCTCATATGAATGTGATGCCGACTCTTTATGATCTGAGTTTATCAAAAACAGATTATGATTCGATTGGATATTCATTGTTGGATAACAAACGCCCTGTTTTTGCCTCTCATGATTCGGGGTTGATGGCTGGCCCTTGGGGTGCTGTGCAGATCATGGGTGCCCGTGAGACTGCGTATTTCGACTGGAAAGCCAATCCAACAGATAAATATGGAGAGCTCGTCGGCAGCCAAGAAAATGACGAACGTAAAGCTATGGCCACCCGTTACCGAGCTATGATGAGTTTGCTGGATTTTTATTTTATATCTGAGAAAAAGCATTGATTGATAGACCAATTGAAATAGCTCACTAAAAAGGAATGTTCTGATATGCGCATCCTGGTAGTTGAAGATCAAATTAAAATGGCAAATTTTTTAAAGCGTGGACTGACCGAAGTTGGCTATGCTGTCGACCTCGCAGAAAGCGGACAAGCTGCAGAAATGCTGGTCGCAGAAAACGAATATGATCTCATTATTTTAGATATCATGTTGCCAGATCAGAATGGTTTGGACACCTCAAGACATATTCGACAGGATGGATATGAAGGTCCCATTTTAATGCTCACTGCCCTTGCCACCACCAAAGACAAAGTTCATGGCTTGGACGCAGGTGCCGACGATTACCTAACCAAGCCCTATGCTTTTGATGAATTGTTAGCGCGAGTTCGCGCCCTGATGCGCAGAAAAAATCCAAGCTCTGGCAGTTCCATTTTAAAATACTCTGACCTTGAGTTAGATCTTATTCATCGCATTGTAAAACGCGACGGCAAGGTGATTATCCTGACTGCCAAAGAATTTTCTTTGCTGGAATATTTTATTCGCAACCCAGAACGTCCTTTGGGACGGGTTTCCATCGCCGAACACGTTTGGGACATTCATTTTGATTCTGAAAGCAACGTCATCGACGTGTATATTAATCTTTTGCGAAAAAAAATTGACAGTCCTTTTAATAAAAAATTGATCCACACTGTGGTTGGGGTTGGCTATGTCCTTAAAGACAATGTTTAACTCGCTAATAGAAAAACTTTTGTCACTCTTTCAAAGAGTCAGCATTCGCACACGATTGACTTTATTATTTGTTTTAATCTTTGGCAGCACATTGATTGTATTTGGAGTTTTAACCTACGACTTTTTATCCAATTCACTGCAAAAAGAATTTGATGATGCTCTTTACAATTATGCCGTCGACATCAGTGAAAGCGTCACTTTGAATCCCTCTGGCGATCTTTCAATCACCTCTGCGAATGTCGATCAAACCAAAATTTATCCGTTTTCATTAGGTACTGCTTTGATTCAAATCCGTCATAGCAGTGGTAAAATTTTAACTCAGTTAGGAAATTTTGGCTCGGTTGAATTGCCTTTCCATAAAGACTATCAAATTTTATCTCGCGGCGAAGATGTAACCTACAGAACACTCAGCAAGATTGACGGTTTACCAAAAGCCGAATCGCCGAACTATCGAATCATCACATTCCCATTGGACAACTCGCCACAACCTGAATTGTTGTTACAAGTTGCCGTGCCCTTAACATTTGTCGACACACAAATTAAAAATAGAAAATTTTTATTTGAGTTTGGCATACCCTTAGTCATTTTAATTGCAGCCTTGTCTGGTTATTTTTTATCATCACGCGCATTGGCACCAGTCAATAATATGATCCAAAAAGCTCATGCTATTGGCACTGAAGACAAGGCCCTCTCAGAGCGTTTACCTGTTCCCAAAGCTCATGACGAAGTTCGCAGTTTGGCACTGACCTTAAACGAAATGCTCTCACGAATTGAACAATCTTTTTCAAGCCAAGAGCGATTTATAGCTGATGCCTCTCATCAATTGCTGACTCCATTATCCATCATGAAAGGCGAGATGGAACAATCACTAAAAGATAAAGTGGTAACAACTGAGACGACCCTGTTTTTTTCGCTTCTACAAGAAGTCGATCATCTCATTTCTTTAGTGCAAAACTTGTTACTGCTTGCCCAAGTCGATGCCGGATCTAGCCATTTACAAAAAACCAATGTCTATTTTGAGGAGGTTATTTTAGATGCTTTTTCACGAGCAGAAAAACTGGCTCGCGAAAAAAATATTAAACTGAAATTTGATATTAAAAATGAAACCAACAAAGAGGATTTTCATCCACAAGTATTTGGCGACGAAGATCTCTTGCAAAATTTGGTTTTTAATCTAATCGAAAATGCGATCAAGTACAGCGACAAAGAGAAATCCATCAACGTGCTCTTACACTGGACTGAAGCCGAGCAGATTTTAGAAGTTGAAGACGAGGGGCCCGGTATCCCAACAGATCAATTGGAAAACATATTTGACCGTTTTTCTCGTGTGGCCCAGGTCAGCCGAAAAAAAGGTTATGGCTTAGGCCTGGCTATTGCCAAACAAATAGCACGAATTCACCAAGCAGAAATAAGGGCTTACAACCATTTGCCTCAAAATGGCGCAACCTTTGAACTGCGGATTAAAAACATTTAATCTGCCTTTCATGTCAATTTAAGACCCCTCTGTTATCCTAATCTCACAAAACAACATGAACCTTAAGGAGGTCCCATGAAATCATTATTAACTATCGCTACTGCTCTTTTGATCGCTGGTGTTGCATCTGCTGCTGACCACGCTGCTCCTGCTGCTGC
>CAZMVK010000182.1:0-6249 GCA_964569545.1 uncultured Bdellovibrio sp. | reverse complement strand
TTAAATTGTTTTTTAGAGATGATTTAATACTTAAATCGAATGGGTCACTAATTACTTTTCGAAATCGATTACAAATCAAAGAGTTCAATAATTTTTTGAAAATACGGATTAAAACTATATTTTTTAGTGTTTCCTATGCGATCTAAATAATTCTTATTGATATTTCCATGATAAACACCTTGTCGCTTGGCAAATGACAGACTCTTCACAAGAAATGGATATTCAATTGCAAATTGTTTATTAAATGTTTTGTCGACGATATTATCCAAGTCTGTATTCACCATATACAGCGGAACCTGCATTTTCATATAGGCAGTTCGCATCTGAGCCAGCTTGTTATTACCAGACTGATCACCTGGAAATGATATAACTTCTCCGGCAAATTGATTAACCACTAAATCAATCAATCGCGCGACTTCAAGCCCCATTGCCGGTGCCATTTCTAAACCCTCGTTTACTTTTGAAGAAAGCTGATCTGGAAACTGTATCATCTTGCACATTATAGTTTTCTTATCATCACACTTGGACCAAGTTGTAAAATCAGTGCGACCTACTGTTTTTACCGTTGATTGCACTGGCAAACTAAGCTTCAGTGCTGGAGATATAAGATAAAGTTTTTTGACAACCTGAGGATGTTTCAATGACAAATAAACACCCAGTGTACCACCTGTCGAATAGCCAAGAATCTCAACCTGCTCACCAACAAGACCTGCCATATGCAGGCCATTTTCCGCAGTAGTTAGCCAATTTTCTGCTTTGACATTGGTATCAGCAAATTTTGTTTTTTCAAAATGACCATCTAAACGCAAACTGATCACATTGTATCCGGCATCGAAAAATGCTTTCGCCAAGCTGCGCATATAGTTCGGAGACTCAAAAAGACCATGCATAATCAAAATTGATTTTGCCTCTTTGAGATTGTGCAAATACACATGTGTAGCGTGTTTTGGATTAGAGACTTTTTGCAAATCAGCAGATAAATAAGTCTTGATTTGCAACAACTCATTTTCAGGAGTAATTTGACTGATGGTTTGTTTTTCCGCCAAAGTGTATTGCGGAAGATTAGCCTGAGCTGACAAACTGCAAAACGTAAATACAGCAGCAATAAAACGAAAATAATTATTAAATTTTAAATCCAATTTATTTTTCAATTTCATTGCCTCGCTTTTTAAATTACAAACATCAAATTCTTCCTACAATAATCAGACCAAGTTCATACTCTTAATATCTCAGCTAATGGAACATAAGCTGCCCAAGTTTTTTCAAAGTAACATTTTTTGTTACTTGTAATACCTGTGTCAATAAGCTCGACATTACAATTCGAATGGCAACAAACACAACCAGTCCTGCACGTGGCACATTCGTGGCAAAGGACTTTAATATTGAAAATAGAATCTTAAATTATCTTTAACCAAAAGGAGTTCCCATGAAATTCGTAGCCCTTCTGCTGACCACAACAGTTTTGACATCTTCAGCTTTTGCAATTGATGTGAACTGCAAGATCTCGGTGAATGACGTCAAAACACCAGATATTTCACCTGTCAGTCTTAATGAAAATGCCAGCGAAGATTCTAAAGTTTTAACCAAACTTGCTGATGGACGCAAAGTTACACTTGTGTCAGAAACAAAGATTGAAAAAAATGGTGATAAAAAAATGAAATTATCTATCAAAATTGATGACCGCAATTCTAAAGGCGAAAATATTTCTCGGGTTGTCACTGGATCGATTAAAAAATCTTTGGCCTACGAAGAACTCAACTCCCAAGGTAATAGTTTAGTAAAAATCAAATGTAAATCTGGCGACGAAGAGTAAATGAATTGAACTAGACCAATGTGTGAATACTGATTTATTTATAACTATAAACTTTATTTAATAATAAACTCATGTGAAGATCAACTCACATGAGTTCAGATAAAATTGACCTTTTTGCCTATCAAAATTATAAAAAATATTTGGTCGATTACTTTTCCACACAAAGCGAAAAACAAAAAGGCTACAAACAAAAAATTGCGACTCACGTTGGCTGTCAACCCTCATACCTCTCCCAAGTCTTACATGGAAAACCACATTTAACTCTGGAACAAGCACAACGTTTGAGTCATTTTTTTGCTCACACACAAAACGAAATGAAATTTTTTATTCTTATGGTCGAAAAAGGTCGAGCCGGGACTCGAGAATTGCAAAAGTTTTTTTCTGATCAAATGAAAGAGATGCAAGAAGCACGGTTTCATCTAAAAAATCGACTTGCAGAAACTGGTGACGTGCCCTTGCACGAACAAAACATATATTACAGCACCTGGTATTATTCTGCGATTCACGTTTTGCTCTCGATCCCAGAATTTCAAACACCACAATCTATCGCAGCAAAATTGCATTTACCCATTCAACTGGTCGCTGATGTGATTGGTTTTTTAGAAAAAAATGGACTCATCATCCCCAAAGAAAATGGTCATTACGAATTCAGCAACAAACGATTGCACTTGTCTCGAGAATCTGCATTTATTCAGAGACATCATATTAATTGGCGCAGCCAAGCACTGCAATCAGTTGAAAAAAATCTGCCACAAGATTTACATTTTTCAACTGTCATCGCAATTGCCAAAAATGATTTTGAAAAAATAAAAGAAATCATGGTCCAGTCCATCGAAAACTGCCGAACCATCATCAAACCTTCCCCCGAGGAAGAACTCTATGCAATCACCATGGATGCCTTTGAACTGTAACAGCCTGGAGACTCATGGCTTGCTGGACCTTTTTAGAATTTATCAAACTTTGCAGCAATGATGATTGCCGATACGATCCATAACGCTTAAAATTTTGATATGCACTTGGACGCCATTTCTTCACAGCATTATCTTCAGAATCCAACTGCCAATCTTGAGCTTGCCGATTTTCTTCGTAACATCAGCATCCCTGGGCAAATGAATTTAAAATTGGATCGGCATCAAGATTTTTTTTCAGCCTATAAAATTCAATCCGATCATTTCAGAGCATACAGCCTTAAAGACGACCAAAAAAAAATTCAAGCCATCGCAGGTTTTGTTTATCGACAAGCACAAATCTATGGTCGAATTATTCAAATCAGTACGGCTACGGATTTGTTTGTCAATCCAGATCGCAGAGCCCGCGTCGAGTGGTCCAAACAGTTCATCCCCGTTCTACAAAAAGAAACACAAAACATTGAAACCGAATGTGTTTTTGCATATATCAATCTCTCAAACCTCTCCACGGCTAACACTCTGATTCGACCACGAGCGATCAACAATGCTTTTAAAAGAACTCACCCCCGATATTACCTTTACAGAAATTTTCAACTTGTCAGCTTGCATGGATATTATCCATGGACGCCTCGCCCTGTTTCGTCGATTCGTATTCGCGAAGGGCACGAAAATTTTCTGAAGCCACTCATTAAATTTCTTGTTCATCGTTCAAAGTTTCGTCCCTTTTCTAGCATATGGGATGACAAAAGTTTTTTTGAAAAAATGAACCGTTTACCAGGATTTAAATTGTCAGACTTCCTGATTGCCTTTAACTCTCAAGATGAAATAATTGGCTGTTTAGCCCCGTGGTCACCACGTTCTGTTCAAGATTTTATTCCGCTTAGCTACTCGCTAAGAGCTCACAACTTTCGCCAATTTTTAAAATTTCTATGGCTGTTTGGTCTTACACGAAGATTGTCCAAACCATCTCACTCTGCCAAAGTCTCTCTGGGACTGGCTCCAGAAATTGAAAATCCATTGAATTTTCAATTCCTAACCAATGTCTTTGCCGATAATGAAGATATCTTTGCTAGCCTTCTTTATTCTGCCTATGAAAAAGCCGGACCTGATTCATTTTTGTTGTATGCACACAACAATCAAGATTACAGATTAAGACCGCCTCTGCATTGGATATCGTCATCAACACCATATGCATTGTACTCGATCACACCACCAGAGATTGAACCTCCAACTTTTCTTTATCCAAGCATTCATCAAAACCCAGAAATCGAAGCCTATCGTATGTTCTAAATTAACACTAGCCGCAGGCTTTGGTTATTTTCAATCAATAGCCTAGACCTCGGTCTGATTTTCACCTCTTGCTATAGGCATTCCTTAACTAACTAGGCCTTCAGTTGATACCCTATCTCTTGATAGACTTGCGAGGAGAGGGTAGAAAAAGTGATTAAAGGCAAAACCACCAACAAACTGCTTTTGGAAAAACTTTTGCCGCATTTTTTAGTTTTACTCACAGGCTATTGTTTAGCTGATTTGTTAATTCTAAATTATCGCGACTTGATGCTCCCTCAACAGCCACCACCGGCTCCTCCACAAAAACATTTGCAAGAAAATTTTCAGAATCGCGGCGCCTACAACACTCTTATCAATCGAAATATTTTTGCTTCAAACGGCATTATTCCTGATGCTCTGATGGCTGTTGGACAAAAGAAATCTGACGCTCAATCCGAACCTGTTTTATCTTCTTTGCCGATGACATTGAGAGGCACCATTGTTCACTCGAACCCACAGAAATCAATCGCCAACATTGAAGTCAAATCTAAAAGCTCAGTCATGGCTTACACTGTCGGTCACGACATCGAAGGTCTTGCTACATTGGTTGCTGTCGAGCGAAACAAAGTCATTTTTAACAACACCAACAACAGTCGTTTGGAATTTTTAGAAATGAAACTGGAAGGCAGCAAGCTCAGTTTTGGCGCTGCAAAAATTCCTGCAGCTCTAAATCCTGCTACCGAAATTATGCAAACGGCCCCAAATAAATTTGAGATCAAACGTTCAGACGTTTTAAAATACACAGCGGATATGTCAGCCGTTTTACAACAAGCGGCAATGGCGCCTCGTCGTAATGCTGCTGGCGAAATTGATTGCTTCCGATTTTTATCTATTCAGCCGGATTCTATATACACCAAACTGGGATTCCAAAATGGCGATTGCATCAAAAGTGTTAACGGCGAAAGAATCGACAGCCCAGCCAAAGCTATGGAATTGTATGGCGCACTGAAAACCTCAAGTGAAATCAAAATGCAATTAGAACGTGATGGCAGAGATCAGGATATGAATTATTTAGTAAAATAATTTTTAATAATTTTTTTTAATCTCAAGGAAGAGGTTTAATCATGAATCAGAAAAATCATCCCGAAAAACACACCGAAAAAAAATCAGTGATCCACTCACTGCTAAAATATTCAATGACAATTTCAATGGCAACCTCGCTGCTGGCTGCGCAAATTGCTCCACTTGGTCTGTTTATAACCACCAGCCTTACACACTCAGCCTCTGCCCTTGCTCAAGATGAGTTTGATGGCGATTTCCCGCCTCCTCCTCCCTCTGAATTCGACATTCCCCCACCGCCAATCACTGGCAACAGTGGCGGCAGTAACACTTCAAACCCTGGTTTTGCTGGCGGCTATCGCAGCAAAGTCAACAAAGACAAAGACGGCGGCATTTTAAATCGCGATCAAAAGAAAAAGTTTTCTGATGCTTCCATCGAAGACATCACTGACAAGAATTTTCCAGAAACAATTGAATCTTTTGATTTTCCAAATGCCGACATTCAAGACATTGTTAAAGCCATTTCAGAATTGACCGGTAAAAACTTTATCGTCGACAACGGCTTGCGTGGAAAAATCACGATCATGGCTCCATCTAAAATCACCGTTGCGGAAGCCTACAAAGCTTTCTTGTCAGCTCTAGCGATCAATGGTTACGCGATTGTTCCTCAAGGTAAATTTTTGAAAATCAGATCCGCAAGAAACGCACAACGCGATAGCATTGAAACATACTCTGGCAGCTATTATCCAAACTCTGATCAAATGATCACTCGAATCATTCACTTGAAACATATTTCGGCAGAAGCTGTAAATCGTGATCTTAGAATTTTATCATCAAAAGATGGCGAAATGAGTGTGTACACCCCAACCAACTCGATCATCTTGTCAGATTATGGCTCTAACATTGATCGCGTGATGAAAATCATCAACCAATTGGACGTGCCTGGATTTGAAGACCAACTAGAAGTCATCCCCGTTCGTTTTGCCAAAGCAAAAGATCTCGCCGAATTGATCGATAAAGTCGTCAACAAAGGACAGAACAATAACAACAGCAACCGTGGCGCTTTTTCTTCAGGAATTCCACGCTTCACTCGGACTACGACACAAGGCTCTCAGGGTTCAGCTTATTACATGGTTTTTCCTGATGATCGCACCAACTCTTTAATCGTTGTCGGCAACAAAGCTGGCATTGAACGTATTA
>CAZMVK010000181.1:0-6272 GCA_964569545.1 uncultured Bdellovibrio sp. | reverse complement strand
GGTCCAATTTATAGCGCAAGGTCGAGCTGCTATTTTCGTAGCAGGTACGATAGATGTTTGGACGATTAATAATAATAAAAACTTAGTTAATGCACAAAATGGTATCCCTTGATCTAATATCTTGAATCTTTTATTTTCAACCATCTTTTCTATGGTTCTCATTGCGGCCTCTCAGTTTGAGAGGCCTTTGAGTTTTCAGACTCAGGGGATTTTCGTTTCTCCTCCGCCCAATCTCGAATATTTTTCTTTTGGTTTTCAAGAAGTTCTCGCCGACAGTCTTTGGTTGCGTGCGATTCAAGATTTTGATTACTGTGATATGCCGCTGGCGAAAAATCTTTGCAAGGGTCAGGGTTGGCTTTTTAAAATGCTCGACACTGTCACCAATCTTTCTCCGAAATATCGTCAGGTTTATTTTAGCGGTGGTTTGGCACTGACAGTGATCATTTCTGATTACGAAGGGGCTTCGCGTATTTACGATAAGGGTGTTGCTCTTTACCCTAAGGATTGGCGTTTGCTGTATGCGGCTTCGTATCATGCTTTGTTTGAAGAAAAAAACAAAGCCAAGGCTGCGATGCTTGGTGTGCAAGCTGCGCAGAATGGCGCACCTTCTTGGCTCTATAGCTTGGCTGCTGGGCTTTACACTGAAGAAGGTCAAAAACAATTAGGTGAAAAATTATATCAAGAGCTTCAAGACTCAGGCGTAGATGAAGGTGTTTTAAAGCGCATGCGCGAAAAACTCGACGGCAAGAATTAAACCTAAAATCTAAATATGAAAAAGAGATCAAATATTACCGAATTATCAGTGCAAGAGTTGCGAGCAAAATCGAAAGAAATTTCTATCGCTAGAAAAGTTAAAGATTCTGATATTGATTACTCAGATATACCTAAGTTTACAAAAAAACAGTTGGCTCTATTCCAGAGGGTTAGAAAAAACTGACTAAGCGGCTTGTAATTTTGCTAAGCCTTCGATGATCAATTTTCTCATCAGAGTTTGATAAGGAACATCCATTTTAAGAGCTAAAATTTTTAGCTCTGTTATTACCTCTTCTGGAAGATTGATGCTTGTAGGATGTTTCTTTTTAGATTTGGCTTTGGAATATGCATCCTTAACTGACTTTGCATCAAATTTTACCTTTCCATATCCTTTTTCATTCTTTACATAGCTGCGCATATAGGTCCCTTTCTTTTTGATCAACGTAGTATCGGCAAGTGTAGATGGTGCGGACGTGGAGTGATTTGAGTAATTACATACAGTCAGACTCTTGCTCGAGCTGAATCTAGAGTAACATAAGGATCAAAGCAAGGAAAAGGCCCAGTGATCGAGTCCGCCGGGGAGAGATGAAATAAATAGGGCTTTCATTTGTCACACACACATGTTATTATTGGTTTAACCAATAAAGGTAGATATGAATATAAGTAAAGCGATCAGCGAATTAGATGTTTTGATAAAAGCAAAAGGACTCAGCTATGTACTCTATACCTGTGGTGGAGCTCAGCTGATATTTCTTGGTTACACTACTCGCAGAACAGAAGATGTCGATTTAATTCACGATCAAATTGATCAACCACTTATTGAGGCTTCGCTCAAAGTAGCAAAGAAGCTCGGTCTTCAAGAAGATTGGCTAAATAATAAAGTTTCAAGTCTTGGTAGGCGTCTAGAAAAAGGATGGAAGAAAAAGACTGTCGTTTTATTTGAGGGTTCAGCAATCACTTTAATGGGTCTTAATAGGCAGGACCTAATTAGTTCTAAACTTCATGCGGCCATTGATCGCAAAGGTGAAGATTATAATGATCTTTTATTTCTAAAGCCTTCAATTGCGGAAATTGAAAATGCTCGGAATTATGTGATAAAGCAAAAAAATGATTTAGATACATCTGAAGTCTTTATTAATGCATGGATAAGGGAGCTGAAAAATGATCTCGGCTACGACTGATTCGCTATTAAAAGGTATCGGATGCAATATGGCAGCTAAGACACCGAAGGAATTTTTTCCAGAAGAATGTCTGGCTGATTTATCATTTAATCTTTTGCAAGATCCAAAAGCACTTGTCTTGGTCATCGGTGCGATATGCACGCATTCGCAGATCTTTCACCCAGAATTTTTTTTAAAGACAATTCAGACGCGGCCTTGTGATTTAAATGTAATTGGCGCAATCTTACTAAAAACTCAAGACAGACGTTTCTACAAAGTTATTCAATATTGCAGGGAAGAAAAATTTATGTCTGAAAAGCCAGGAAAAACACTTTCGTTTGCTTTAAAAATTGGCCAGACCCCTGCTGATGTTGAGTTTCAAGAATTTGGAATACAAATTTCTCAACTTGATCCTGTATCTGAAAAAAAAATAACAAAGATTGTTTTGTTTTTAAAGAACAATCTATTTGTTCATAACCGTTTGCTTTTTGGCTGCAATTGGAGAGCTGATATTATCTCATCAATTGAGTTGGGGCTAAATAATCCCACTCAGATTAAAAATCGTCTTGGATGTTCATATGAAACTGCGCATCGTGTATTTAACGAATACAAATTGGTTGAAAAAGTTTCCTAATCCTTCTCTTCTTTTTAGATCAGCATCGGTACAGCTTTACGCCAATGACTGCTCTCAGAAGTAGTTCTTTCGTTTTAAATCAAGTCGTCTATACGAAGTATTTTAAATATTGCGAAATTTCGCAATATTATGGTAAACTTGGTTTGTGGTACAAAATAGAAAAACATATAAAATAGCAGCAATCACGGTCAACGGAGTTCGGGTAAGCCAGGTCATTATTGACCAGCATTATAACGAAAAACATCGTGATCATATGAGCGATCAGTTGATTTTAAAATTAGTCAATGAGCTCGATGGGCGAAGAGAGCTGCCTGATGAAAAAACAGGGGCATACTCATATTTTGCTACTTTGATTGAATTTAATGAGAAACCCTATCGCTTATTGGTTATTAGAGGATCATGCAATTTATATTGGTGTTGTTAATGCATATCGAAGCAAGAAAAGGAGTTAGAAAATGGGATTTCCTAGTGAAAAAGAATTAAAGTTAATCCGCAAGAAGTTGGCAAAAACAGAACCATCGCGCTTGCTCCCAAAGAATGCGTCTAAAGCTGATGTCCTTAAGTACAAACTTTGTGAGAAGTTTGTGATTTATGTGACTGACAACAATATTTCGCAAGTGCAGTTGGCTAAAAAACTTAAAGTCGATCCTTCTCGTGTTAATGAAATTGTAAAGTATCGAATTGATCTTTACACTATAGATAAATTAATGGAATTAGCAGAAAGACTGCATCTAGATTTTAATGTTAAAGTCGCTTGAGGCGGTTCGGATTTAGCAAATACAAAATGGTAGAAAAAGTTTTCAAATCATTCTCTTCTAATTAGGTTCATATTCAGTGATGTCTAAGTTTGCAAAAACACTAGGCGCTTTTTTGTAGTTGCCAGCCTCTGCGATGAGACACTTTAAACTGTACATTTTTAAAATTAACAAAGTCTTCGTTTTCCATGGCAAGCACGAGATCGTGAACATCGTAATCTCGGTCGGCTAATTTGCCTGCGACGGCCCATCGTACAGCCATATTTACCTGAGTTGAAATTTTTGAGCGATCATTTTCAATGCGGCTCCAGCTGGTTTTATCGTAACCAAGAATTCTTGCGAACATTTCGCTTGAATATCCAACGTAGGATCTCAAAAATCTAATTTCTTTTCCTGTGAGCTGTCCTTTTTTTTTCAAAAGAGTTTCTGTGATTATGCGATTTAGTTGATTGACGTCACCATAATCATAAATTTCTTCACCGCAATTGCCGCATCGGTACAGCTTTACGCCAATTAGAATTACATCATCTAATCCTGATTCTTTGAAGCGATGTGTAATGATTTCGGCCTTTATTGTTTTTTTGCTATCACAACTTGGACATTCCATTATTTAATTCCTTCTCTCAGTGTTAATAACAGTTATGACGACAATGCCATCTCCGCGAACTGTAAAGCTAACAACCACAATAAAGCGCTTCGTAGTGCACCTGTAAGTAAAGCCTGCAAGGCTGGGCTCTGCCTCAGAAACGCGCATGCTATTTGAAAGTAGAACATTCATGACGTCATTAATAATGACTCCTCTTTCGCTCAGTCTTTGCAGTGCGTGTGAGGTAAATATCACATTGCCCGTTGCTGCTACCTTGGTTATTTGCTTGCGAGCTTCTTCTTTATTGAGTTTTTTATTTTTATAATCCTTAATTGACATTATGTCAACACGACATATTATGTCATGTCTCCCTTGATTTTGGTAGGTTTGTTTGTGGTCGTCTAGCTTTGGGACGTTAGTCATAAATTTATTTTGGTTAATTGGTGTTGTCAAAGCACTTTGGCAAGCTCTTGTTACATTATTTGAACGCTGGTACTCAATTTCAGATGGCAAATAAGTAAAAATAAAAAATGGGTATCATAAGTCCAATATTTGGCAAAAAATGGACTTATGATACCCAGAATTCTAAAAGTACAAAATAAACATTTTTTCCTTTACGGGCCTTATGGTTTCGCAAGTCCAGCTAGCGACATTCATGGTGTGATTTAAGTAATTACGTATAGTCTTTCGATGATGAGATTTTTAATCAAGAGCTAGCGGCATTGAGATAATGCCGACAAATCTATTTTTCCCCTATATCATTATTATTTTTGCCCCGTGATTGACAAGCCTGGGATCCTTTCCCATATTGTTTGCTGATCTTTATCTGAGGCTTTATCCGAGGTGCATAATATGCGTGATTACTATGAAATTTTAGGTGTTGAAAAGTCAGCTGATGCTGAAACTATCAAAAAAGCTTATCGCAAATTGGCGATTCAGTTTCACCCTGATAAAAATCCAGGCAATTCTGAGGCTGAAGAAAAATTCAAAGAAGCAGCTTCTGCTTACGAAGTGCTCAGTAATACAGATAAGCGTGCTCAGTACGACCGTTTTGGTCATGCTGCATTTCAAAATGGTGGCGGCCGAGGCGGTGGTGGTTTTGCTGATGCCGAAGATATTTTTTCAAGCTTTGGTGATATTTTTGGCGACATCTTTGGCGGGGCTCAATCCCGTGGTTCGCGTCAAAATAGCAATCAACCACGACGTGGTTCAGATCTAAGATACTTGATAGAAATTGATTTAAAAGATGTTATTCAAGGTGCTGAAAAAGAAATTGAATTTGATACCGAAGACACTTGTGAAGAGTGCAAAGGCGCTGGGTCAGAAAAAGGCTCACATGCTGAGACCTGCGCAACCTGCGGTGGTCACGGTCAGGTGCGGGTGTCGCAAGGGTTTTTCCAAATGGCGACGACTTGTCCAACTTGTCATGGCAAAGGCAAGGTCATCAAAAAACCATGCAAACCATGTCGTGGATCTGGTCGGCAAAAACAACATCGTAAAATTCGTCTGACCGTTCCAGCTGGTGTTGATAACGGCACTCGTTTGCGTGTAACGGGCGAGGGTGAGGGCGGTTATCTTGGTGGACCGACAGGAGATCTTTTTGTCGAGATTCGAGTCAAAAATAATCCACGTTTTGAGCGTGAAGAAGAGCGTTTATTCACCAAGGTCGAAGTGCCTTATTTGCAGTTGCTTTTAGGCGCTGAGATAGAAATCGAGACCGTCACTGGCGAATGCCTATTGGAAATTCCTAAGGGGACCGAGGTCGGTGAATCTTTGCGAGTGCATGGTGAGGGTGTTCCATCTTTACGCAATTCTCGTCGCGGTGATTTGTATGTCGAAGTTGGGGTTAAATTTCCTGACAAGTTGAGCAAAAAAGAAGAAGAATTGCTAAAACAATTGGCGGAAATCCAGGGTGTTAGCGTTGGATCTGGAAAAGCTGGATTTTTTAATCGTAAAAAGTAGGCTGACCGCCTTGACGGCCGGCCTTTTGCTCTCATATTTAAATCATGAAAAGACAATTATAGAAAATCAAAGAACGGAGTAAATATGGGCAAAATAATCGGTATCGATTTAGGTACAACGAATTCGTGTGTGGCGATCATGGAGGGTGGCGAGGCCAAAGTTTTAGTTAATGAAGAGGGCGCGCGTACAACTCCTTCGGTTGTTGCCTACACTAAAGATGGTGAGCGTTTGGCAGGTCAAATTGCAAAACGTCAGGCTGTGACCAATCCTGAAAATACGATCTTTTCAGCAAAACGTTTTATCGGTCGTCGTTTTCCAGAAGTGCAAGAAGAAATCAAATTGGTTCCTTACAACGTTGTCGAAAAAGGCAATGATTGTGCTTTTAAAATTCAAAATAACAAAACAGTTTCTCCTGACGAAAT
>CAZMVK010000180.1:0-6393 GCA_964569545.1 uncultured Bdellovibrio sp. | reverse complement strand
AAATTGGGTGGCGCTTTAAGATGAAATCGGACAGCCCACGGTGTTGTCGAGTATTTCTCAAGTGCTAGAAGAAGCCCGATAGAATGGGGTAAAGATTTTGAATCGATATAGAAGAAAATATCGACTAGGGCACTGACGACATCGCTAGCGGTAGTCTCAACTGAATGTTGGGAACTTGGCGAGATATTGCCGTTTTTAATTTTTAGGACAATATCTTCCATGAATGATTCCAGCGGATATTCTGAGTTTGTTCGGTTTCCAATGGCAGATAGAGTTTCTTTCAATTCTCGAATTCCAGAGCTGAGGACTTTTGCATCCAATTGCTGTGAAAGATTCTTAAGAGGTGAACTGTCTTGTATATTGCGTCCTCGGACTTGTGCAGAAACCATCGAATCAATGACATCTAGCTCATCAGTTAAAGGCTTCAAGTGGTTTTGCATCAAGTCCTTGAGCTTAGTTTCAAGGGATAAGTGGAAATCCGGGTTGAATTCCTTGATCCTCAGCTCATCTTTGTAAACTAAATCATGGCCCAATTGAGCCCACACGCTATAGAGAATAGAAACCACTTGGATCTCAAATTTAAGGCCAGTAAATTTTTTGTCTTTCTTTTTGCGGGTAAAGGAAGGGGGGACTGTCACTACTAAATGATCTGCATTGTATCCATCTACTGCGTATTTGGGAGTATATGTACAATTTTTCCACCCAAAGTAGTCTCTTAGTCTTGAAACTATAACGGCTGATTGTTTCTCAAGAAGGGTAATGGCGCGAACTGCCGATAAATCGTGAATATCTTGAATCTTTGAAACGTTAAATTTTGGATCAGAAACCTTCTTGTTCAATGATGAAACTTCTTTTGTTCGAGACTCTGTCTTCATTTGTTTTTAGTCTTGGTCCTCTAGGCATTTATTAAGATGAGTAAAGGCGAAATCTGTTAGATCGGCGTATAACTGGCGATTTGCTTCATACTTTTTAGCTAGTGGGTGCATTGAGAGCTCCTTGCGGTCTGAGATCCAGTTTAGCGCTACTGCGATTCAAATACTTTTTCTTTTCTTTGAATAGGTTCAAGATGTAACTAATGAATTGTTTAGTAAAATTCTACTGTTAGATGCTATTTCCATCAAAGGCTTTACCCCCGCAAAGCTATAATCAAACCAATGGCTAGATATGTTGTGTCAGTTAAATACAGTTAGTAAAGTCTAATAAAATTAGATAGATATGACAGAATTGCATGAAATTTTACTAAATATTCTTACAATTCAGCCGATATGTGATATATTAGGGGTATGAGAGTGGCTAAAGAAGAACTTTTACTAAATAAGATGAAGCAAGGGCAGGTTTATAGAAGATCTGATCTTGCTCGCCATACTACAGCTGTAGATCGTTATCTTGATCGCTTAGTAAAGAAAAATGAAGTGGTTAAGGTGTCGGGCGGTCTTTATTTAAGACCAAAAGCTTCTGCATTTGGCGCTGTTCCTCCAGATGAGCAATCTCTGGTGAAGACCTTCCTAAAAGACGATAGATTTTTAGTTAACTCATTTAATAATTATAACCAGTTGGGACTTGGTCTGACTCAATTGTACGGACACAACGTGGTTTATAATTACAAGCGTTTTGGTGAGTTTGAACTTGGTGGGAAAAAGTTCTTTTTTAAACGAGTGCCAAAGTTTCCCCATCAGTTATCAAAAGAGTATCTTCTGGTTGATATGCTTAATAACTTAAAAGAATTAGCAGAAGATGAAGTTTCAGTTTTTGAAAATTTAAAAAAGAATAAAGAAAACTTTGATACAAAAAGGGTTCTGTCTCTAGCGAAAGAATATGGAAGACCTCGTACAAAAAAGTTTTTAGATGAGGTATATAGCCATGAGTAAATTCATTCACGAGAGAGAAGATTTTAAGACGCTAATTGAAGTTGTCGGTGGTGAGCATAAAATCGACCCACGATTGATTGAAAAAGATTACTGGATTATGCACGCCTTATGGGGGATGAATCAGCTCGGTTTTGAGTATGAGTTAAAGGGTGGCACTTCGCTTTCTAAAGGATGGAAGTGTATTGATCGTTTTTCTGAAGACATTGATATTTATATTCACCCACCAATTGATCTAAATTTGCCAGTTGGTAAAAACCAAAAGAGTGATGTTCACATCGAAGCTCGAAAAAAATTTTTTGAGTCTCATGTGGATAAATTGAAAATTGCCGGATTTCAATCGGTTCAGAGAGACACTGCATTTGATGATACTAAGCTTATGCGCAATGCCGGTATTCGTTTAATTTATCCTAACTTATTTGGGAAAATTCCTGATTTAAAGGATGGGATTTTGCTTGAGGTGGGTTTTGATCAAACTACGCCTAATGAGTCGCTTACTATTTCAAGCTGGATTATGGATAAAGCCATCGAGGTTAATCTGGATGTAACCAATAACCGGGCCGTAGGTGTTAAATGCTATGTTCCGGAATATACATTTGTTGAAAAGCTTCAAACAATTTCAACGAAATTTCGCCAGCAGCAAGAAAATGGCCAAATGCCCATCAATTTTATGCGACATTATTATGATGTCTTTCAGTTGTTAAAATTGGAGCGTGTGCAAGAGTTTATAGGCAGTGAAAAATATGTAGCACATAAGGAGCTTCGCTTTCGTACTGCGGACGAAAAAGATTTAACAAAGAATGATGCTTTTATTATTTCAGACACTGAAACTCAAAAACTTTATCAGCAGTCATTTGAGAAAACAAAAGGTCTGTATTATAAAGGTCAGCCTAAATTCAGTGAGATTTTAGAGTCATTTAAGTCATTGTTGTCTAGGATGTAAGCTTGAAAAAAGGCGCTTTGGTTCCATCAGTCCGGGCAATGAATAGGGGAAATCGAACTCCTGTTTCAAACTTGTTTTCTGCTCTAGGACAATTAAAGGAAACTAATTTAAGTGCCATTCTTGGCTATTTATTTTATTTAAACCCATCGCTTTCTGAGAAGTGTTTTAAAATTAAAGAACCCATCGAAAAAGTTTTCATCGAGTCGCAATCAGAAGAAAAAGAGAATAGATACGATATCGTTTTAGAATCTTTTAAACGCCAGTATTTTATTGAGATTAAAATTGATGAGCATTCAGCAGAGCAGCTGCATAGATATTTAAGAGCGTCTAAAAATCTGTTTATTGTAGGGCAAAAGTTAGGAACACATAAAGTCCATAGCAGCCTAAAAGATAGATTCGTTGACTGGAGTACTTTGGCTGAGTTGCTTCTGAAGTCCAAATCGACAGGAAGAAACGCAAATCACTTTTACAACGGACTTGTCGATGAATTTATTTTGCATTTGAAGGAGAACAATATGGTTAAGGGAAGTTTAAAGGACGTTTATCTTAGGGATCTTTCAGGGGATTCTGTTGAGTGGTATTTTAACAAATGTGTTTTCTTCACCCAGGCAAAGTTTTACGATGGATCAAAAAATGCCAGATACTTTGCTCCATATCTTACAGCTAGTAACAAGAAGGGCGATCGTTCAACGGTATTTAGGTCACTAGGCGTGGGGATCAGTTTCGTTAGTAAAATCGAAGATCGTTCGATTGGAACTCCTCGGGAATTGCGCGCAATGATGCTAGCTAAAAAATTCCATAAAAAAGAAATAGACGCAATTTTTGCAATTCAAAAGTGGAAAGATAATACGCGCACGAAGTTTAAGTCTAAGAATTTTAAATGCAATTTTTCTTCATCTTCCCCTGGGCGGGCTGGGTTCCTTGGGCCTTTTCTTGGCCTGAATCCTTATGTTACCTAAGCTTGGGTTCGGGCAAGAGTCTGGCTAGAAAATCTCTCGCCAGATGAGCCGAAGATTGGATTTACTATTCCTTTTCGCAACGTTACACCTGCTGGGTTTGAATTCGATTTTACAATCTTTTCTTTTTTCTATTTTACAAATTCTGAATCTAAAATAAAACCGTTTTTAATATCAACCTTACATCTAACGCCCAAAAAACTGTAAGCCATAAGATTTTGATCATCATCAAACCAAATAGACGTATATCCGACATATCCAATTTCTTTTTTGTTCGGGTCATCAGGGCTTACCAATGGCTTGATCTGCCATCGGATTGTTCCGTCGTTGTTAACGAAATATACATTGACTTCTGATCGGCCTGACATAGCCCGCAACATCACAGCGGCTCCTTCTATGTGTTCAACAACCTTGCGAACGTCCCATTGAAAATATATTTTTATACCATTAATTATCAACTCGGGACCATTACATGAAGTATTAATTTTATCTGAATTATCTCGATCTACTAAACGATCAATTTGCCATCGCCGACTCCCATCTTTGTTTATAAATTCAACCGATTTTAATCCTGTTTTTGAATTCTGTCTCAACTCAACAATCACTCCGTCTGTTTGTTCAGTCACTTTTTCTATTTTACCAACAAACATTACATCCAGACCCGTAAACTTCTTCACAATGTCTGAATATGAAACTTCATCACTCATTTTAGCTCCCTAATATTTTTAAATAAACTTTCAAAGTCTACATGCTCAGGCAGTAGTTCCTTAACTATTTCATACTGTGTTGAAAATCTCTCGCCAGATGAGCCGAAGATTGGATTTACTATTCCTTTTCGCAAAGTTACTCCCGCTGGAATTTCGACATCGACTATAAAATTTGGAAGATATTTTAGTGCTAACTTATCTTTAATCTGATTGCGAGACAAACCTTCGATCAATTTTTTTTCAACCATCCACAGACCTATTTTCCCATCTATGTCGAACATTACGCGAACGAATTCACCTTTAATCTCTGCATGAGTTACAAATTCCCAGACTCTGGATCCTAATTTATATGGCGGCAATTTATAGACTGTTTTCATCAACAACTGATTCACTTCTTCTGCTGATTTCGAAACTACTTTATTTAGCGACTTACTGATCACACTTGGCAAGGTGTGTTCTAAAGCTTCGGCTGTTTTTACTAGCTTTATGCCGGCTCTAAAATATCCAAACAATCCAAAGCTCAATGCCCCGACCCCAGCGATCCACCTGGCAGAGGTTGGTAAGGATTCCCCTGATAATATACTTTTACCGGAAATCGCTTCGATTAAATCTTTTGTTGGGCCTACGATTGGCATGAGCCCCAAAGCTACATCACCTAGCATTGTTGCTAATTGATAGTAATGATCACCTTCTGCTTGTTCATTTTTAGAAAAGCTCACATCAGCCGCATTAACGGCTTTCAAGCCCAGATCCTTTGCTACCCCCTGAGAACTTGTTTTTGGTTGAGCTTTATCTAAACGTTGATATGCGTATTTTACTTTCGCCAAATTAGCTGGATTGGTTGTTGCAAATATTTTGGATTCTGATCTTTTTTTGATTAAGCCAACTTCTTCCATAGCGGAAATAGAATCAGCCGAAGATTGTGCAAGGTCATTTTCAAACGTTTCTGACAAGTCATGCTGACCATCTTTATTATTCTCAGGCGTTTGATTCACACTAAATTCTAGAGGTAAATTTGATTCTTCAATGATTTTATTACTTTGTTTTAAAAGTTGCTGTGTTATTTCATTTTGTGAATCAACATATGGTTGATAAAAATCTTTTTCTTTGCCGAAGATTTCAATTCGTGTATTTCGTAAATTAATTAAAGCCTCAATATCATCCCAATTTTCATAAGGATTATCCTTTTTTAATAACCTTACCGTGTCCTTTAAATTTATAACCTCTTTAATAGTTTTCGCTTCAACGTCTTTTGTCGAATATTGACTATCAAAGCTTAAAGTTAACTGTTGCAGAGAGAATTGTTTTTGCGACTGGATTGATTTTTTTATCTCATCTAGTTTGGCCTGGTAATTTTGCGTAAAACTTTGAGAAAATTGTTTTTGAAAATCATTGTACTGAGACCAATTAAAGTTTTTTTGAATACTTTTCTGGATCAAATCATTAGGCCGTATCATTGAAATAGGATCAGGGATTGATGTACACGTGTTAAGGCAAGGAACGCACACGTCTCGGCTTAACTTCACAGTATGATTTTCTAAAAAAGTCCAGCCGATCATTTCCGTATGGCAAACCGAAGGTGTCGAAACACAGATCTGCATTGCGACAGATTCAAACGTGAACAATATAGAAAAAAGAAAAACAGTGGTCGATTTGAATATTTTTTTCATCGCACACCCCCTCTGCTGCGTAATTGAGTTAACTCATCAGACAGAGCCGATATGAACTGATCCGTTTTCACATTACGTTGGCACAACGAAAGCATTTCACTTTGATTTTGTAATTCATTATTGAATTTGGTGTATTGGGAATATTTCTGACATGACGTTTTAAACCATAAATCCTCATTCCATGAAGAATAAGTTAAATCACTGCTGTCCGGTTTAAATCATAGATTGAAAGTCATCTGAAGCCCTATAGGG
>CAZMVK010000179.1:2065-6402 GCA_964569545.1 uncultured Bdellovibrio sp. | reverse complement strand
TCTTGGACACCTAAAAATAAAACAGGCGCTTGGAAGCGCCTGTTTTGAGAATCAATTTGAATATCTGTTAAGACTATTGTGAGCCTTTCACACCACCAGAGGTGCCGCCACCGGTGCCAGATCCACCCTCTGTTGCCGGAGGAGTAACCGGAGTCGGTACATAAATAGTGTTAGTAATCGTATTAGTCACAGTTCTTGTTTTCTTACGACACAAGCCAAACAGATGAGTCTTACAAGCCAAGACTGAAGCGCCGATACCAATGCCTACGCCTGCCCAAAATTTTGGCTCACACAAGAATGATTTAATGCCTGTCGATTTGTCTGCACAAAATTTCTTTTTGCCAGTCTTTCCGCCCGCGGTGTCTCCGCAAGGGTTTCCATTCTGTTCTACATTAGGATCGTAATATCCACCATTTTTACAAATACATTTGTCTACGCGTTGTGTGCTGCCAAATTTACAATTTAATTTTCCACCATCAACAGGAGACACTGCGTCTGCATAAAGTTCTAAAGCTAAAACGCGTTTTTCTAAAGCGGCGCATGCTTGTGGTTGTCCTGGAAATTCGGAAATATAGTTACTTGCTGCACACACGGATTTTGCTCGTGCCTTAAGATCATTGTATGCCTTCATATGAGCACTAAATAAATCTGTACATGCTTTAGTGTTTAAAACTTTATCTTTTTTGTGTTTGTCTTTGGCGGCAACGCTGTCACCTTCATCTTTGCCAAAACAAGAGCTGATATCGGCACCTTTGTTGTTGTGTTTACTGTAGCTTTCTAAGATTTTTCTAAATTGACTGATACATTGTGGAGTATAAATACGTTGCTGTTCGCCGGGTAAATTCATTGAGGCTTCAGCTGCAGGACAATTTTCGCTCAAATCACTTTTTTCATTACACATTGTTGTTGCGCGAGTTGAAAAATTTTTAATTTTAGAATCAACACAGAACAATTCGTCTTTTTCGCTGTAACCGTAAACAATAGGATTGCAGGCGATAAAGCTACTATTATTATTTTTAGACGCGCAATTTTTATTGTTGGCTAAAACATCTTTCGGAATCGGTGGATCTTTTTGTTGATTAGCTAATTCCTGATCTTGTATGGATACAATTGGATTACATTTTTTGTTGCCGCTGCTCTGTTTGATGATCCCAATATTTCCAGCAACAATACAACTTCTGCCGACTGGCCAGTCTAAATTAATTTTACTTACTGCCGCAGGTGCTCTATCTACTCCAAAATAACTGCTAGCATTTTCAGTTTGACCCAAACCAAGTGGATCAACGGCAGGAACAGAAAAATCGGTTTCGATTACAGCACCCTTCTTGTTTTGCATCTTGCTTTTAGGCAAAGTAGTCCTAGCTGTATTGCTTTTATCATCAGCGGAAGGTGACATAACTGGAGGAATTATAGCTTTTGGCTTGTCGGGTACAATTTGAGGTGATGTCGCAGCCGGTGGGTCTTGTGTGTTTGAAATGCTATCTAAGTCATCGGTGCTCTCGCCTTTCGCATGTGCTGAAGCAGAGCGAAATAAATCCCATACTGAGCCTTTAAAAACAATTTCGTTATTGTTATATGCATAAACTTTGTCAGAGTTAAATAAACGTGCATTAACCTGAGCTGATGCATTTAAAACTTTCTCTACAGCTTCCATTTGTTTTCTCAATAACATCAGATACTGAACCTTTTGTTCTGGATTTAAACGTACAAATTGTTCTGCACTCAAACCACCATCATGAACAGTCATTGGCACCGTAGTTTGATCTAATTGTGCTGCCATCTGTTTGTAGTCAGGATTGTTTTTTCCCAACTCATTAAACAGGCCTGTTATATCTCTGGTTTGTTCCATATTGATTTTTTGACCATTGACCATGATATAACCTGGATCATTGCTCTCGGCGATGGTGACGGTCTCACCTGAGACTGTCATCGTGATTTGCAATCGCTCTTGGCCTTTGTCATCGCGAATTGTTGTCGCTTTGATTTGCGGAGCTTTTTCATTGCCATATTTTTCTAGCCAAGTCTCGATCAGGGATCTACTGCGTTGATCAAATTGGCTATGATTTTTGCTGTATAAATCATTAAATGTTTTATTTGAACCAGTCACATACTGTGAAAGGTAATCATTAACCTCTTGTTTGCTTGCTTGCTGAGGAGCTGCCATCGCAACAGGGGACAGGGCGGTTAGACCTGCCGCCAAATAGGTCAGTGTTAATTTCAAGGATTTCATTTAGTCTCCCCTTTGTTTTCTTTTTTATTATTTTTAGAGTTTGTATTTTTTGATTCTGTATTATGCGAATTCATTTTCTGTGCACGAGCGATACCACCAACTTTTGGCGAGTCGTTGACCGAGGCGATCATGCGCATCGCTGTTTTGTTTTGCATTTGCGCTGCGATCACTGTTGATTTCTGATCCGCGTATAAAGCTGTTTCGCTTGGAATTTCAACGGCCATCAATTCTAGAGTTGAATTCTTATCTAATTTTTTACCAATGCTACCAGCAATTGTTTTTAAGTTTTTTGCGGCTTTGATTTCTTTCAAAGTCAGATTTTTAACATCTTGAATTTCAATTTGCTCAAGACCTGATTTTGTATTGTTAATTTTCCAGTGCAATTTAATTGGTTTGGTGCTCAGAGATACCGAACCGTTGTATGCATGCTCTTCGCAAGAAGCGGGGATTCGTTGTCCGCAATCTTTGCAAGATTTAAAGTTTTGCAATTCACACAAAACTCCGGCTTGCGACAAAACAGGCAGAGTTGTTGAGGCAAATAACAATAATCCTATAGCGATCTTGTTTGTGATTGAGAAGCTTTTATTTTTAATCAACTTCATCTTTTTTCTCCAGTTCAAAAAAACAATTCAAATTATCTGTTCTAAAATTCAATTCAAAGTATCATTCTAACTACAACTCAAATTCAAATTACAAAGCACACTTGTATTCAGCTTTTACCATCGTTCCAGCTGGTATTTTCGGTGTAAAATAAACCGAGCCATTTTCTACTCTTGTGGTCACAGTCATATTCGGAGTGAGTGTTACTTTCACATCTCCTTTTGGTGTGCATTCAAGAGGTAAAGACGCCATGTCTTTCACGATTTGATCTTTAAAGTATTTCAGATTACCACCAAAATCACTGGCGCAAATACTGCCAGTACCACCAGAAGTCAGCTGCGATAGCTCATTGTATTTATATCCGAAATGAGATTTAGAACCTTCACTGTCTTGGGATTGCATACAAGCACTGTCGCCCGGTTGAACGATGATCGAGTTGACAGAGAAACGTTTGGTTGTACCAAAAACTTCTTTAACAAATTTCACATAGGTCTGAGGTTGATCGTCTTGATCCAAAGGTTTGTACTCACCAGCATAGAATTGTTGGCTTTGATCTCCACCGACAGAACGTTCATCTTCATCAGATAATACGATCACAGCAAGGCCTGCGTCTTTACGATAACAACCTGAGCTGTCAGAGTATCTCACGTCACCATTCCACAAATGCCACCAAGCTGCTTTGATCGCACGTTCGTCATCTGTACCAGACCAACCAGCGCCGATCTCATTGATGGTATCAGTAAATATTTTGCTGATATTGCTTGCGCCTGATTTCAAAATAAAAGGAGCTGCGCCAGTATTGCCAACCCAGTACCTAGAAGCACCCCAATACAATGTCGGATTGTTAGCAGCCAATTGTTGTGCGTGAGTCACGGTCACACACATCTGCCAATCAAATCCCGCAGCACTCAGGTCACCAACAAAACCTTGCAATTTTGCAGCAAGTTTCTGATTGTCTTTTAACATCGAATTTGAATCGTCGACCACCAACAAAACATCTAATTGATTGTCGGTGACTTTAACATCTTTGCTGGTCACCACATCGCGAGTTGTTTTTGCTGGAATAATCACACTCAATGGATTGGTTGTTGTGTACGTTACATAATTCGGAGCACTGGCCGTTAAATAAATATTATATGTTCCTGGTTGTTGGCCGCTAAAATCCGGTGATGAATTACAAGCACTGACGCCAGGAATTGTGATTTGAGTCGTACCAATTTTCACAACCCATGCGCAAGAGGCAGAAGCTGGCTGACAGTTAGCTGCCAGACTTGGTTGCGCAACGCCATCATTTAAGGTTACTGATGTCTGCGTACCATTCATTTTAGGATCACACTGAACCGGTGATGGTGGCGGAACTGGATCTGTGATAGTCACCGTCATTGGCGAGTTCGCATTAGAATATGTTTCATAGCCATTCGCTGAAGCCTGTAAAATAATTTTATAAGTTCCAGCACCCAATGCGGTCAGATTCGGAACAGATTGAGCACCCTGTAAACCATTGACG
>CAZMVK010000179.1:0-2055 GCA_964569545.1 uncultured Bdellovibrio sp. | reverse complement strand
GCATTATTTTTTTGCACAGACCAAGCATAGTTCACACCAGCTGGGGTACATACAGCTTTCACCGTTGGATTGGTATCGGCTGTTGTCATTGATAAGCTTTGCACGCCACCAGGGTTTGCCGCATTGGTGAGGCTAGTGTTACACTGCACATACTGTTTCACAGTCGTGGTGGTAGTTGTCGATGTAGTCGTTGTCGTGCTTGATGTTGTAGAACTGCTTGTCGTAGTTGTGCTCGAGGTCGTTGTAGAATTTGTTGTTGGTATTGTTGTCGTGGTCACGTCAGGCACAGTGGTAGAAGTTGTTGAGCCTAAGGTGCTGACTGTCGGATCTGGAGGAGTTGGCTCTGGAGTTCTGGCGCTGAAGCTGACACGATGACAAGCTCCTGTAGCTAAAATTAAACTCGCGAGAAACACACTACGAATCCAGCTAGATGAAATTGATAAATTAGGTTTCAGAAAAGGCTTTGACGTAGGTAATCGTCTTTTAAGCTGTAACTTTGTCATCGAACTCACTCCTTAAGTTCAAGAAAAACTCTATATATCCATGAGTTGTTTCTTTTTATTCCCAATATAGTTCACATTAATATTGGACCACAGTTGAATTCAAAACAAAACGGAAAACGCCAAAGCCTTATCCCTGGCCTTGTCTAAAGCCCAAGTCGATTTTATTTTTTCATGACCTAGGACTTGTCTTTATCTGCAAATCGACATTCGTCGAGTGAAAAACTCAACCGAATGAATAACTTCTTTGGGGCTTGCGAGAGATGCTCTGTATCCATAATTTGATTCTCTTGAGATATTCGATCAAATACGAACTCGCACCAACAAGAGTTTAAAATATTTCTCCGTCAGCCAGTAGTTTTAAAAAAATATCAACTGGAAAAACGGTCACCGAATCATGGGTTAAAATTTGTTTACCAAGATAGATTCCATACAGTTTTTTTATTTTTGAGCATCTCGTTTGAATTTCAATGAGCTGAGTTGACCAACGCCTGTCCCATTTTTGTGAGTATTTAAATTCAAAACCAATAAATTGTTGAGCCTGAGACAGCGTTTTTTTCTTAAGCTCAACCAAGAGATCTATTTCAGAGCCTCCAGAAACTCGATAATAAAATAGTTCTCGGTGTTTTTTCGCATAATGATTATAAGCCCTAATTTCATGTAATAAATAGGTTTCAAAAGCAAATCCTCGCCATACATTGTCAATCTCTTCGTAAATTAATCCGGCGGCTGCTCGAGCAACTCCAGAATCAAAAAAATAAAATTTAGGATGGGTATTTTCTTTAGAAAAAATATTTAATTGTATGGCTCCAAGGCGATATCCAATCAGCGTATCTTCTAAGATTTCAAAATATTTATCTACTGTCGTTCTGCCAACGTGGGATTCGCGAGCAATATTTTCTATATTCAATACTTGTCCATTATATATGCCTGCGGTTCTCAAGAATCGTATAAATGGATCCAGTTTTCGAATCAAACCTTCTTCAATAAGCTCTTGCTTTAAGTATGTTTCAACATATGTCGACAAAGTTTCAACGCGATTTTCTTTGTCAATTATTACACCAGGAAGGCTGCCCCAATCGATAATTTCAGATAATTGTGCGGTTTTCTCATATTCTGATTTAATCATTGGAAATAAAAAAGTTTGCAGAGCTCTTCCTGCAAGTAAATTGGCACCGCCGCGTTTCATTTTGCGAGCGCTAGAGCCGCTTAAAGCGAAATTTAAATCCTGTTCTTCATAAAGATGATGAACCTCATCCATTAGGGCTGGAATTTTTTGAACTTCATCAATGAAAACCCAATCGCCTTTTTTGAGGTGCGAAACCCAATCCTTTAGTAATGAGGGATTCTGACTCAAGGGAACGTATTGACTGCTTTTTAACAAGTTGATTTGTAGTGCTGACTTAAGTTTTGAATTAATTAAAGTACTTTTGCCAACGCCTCGAGGTCCAAACAAAAGGAAGCTTTTACTAGGCAGTTGCCATATTCGTGAAATAAACTTTTTTTTCATCGAGTAAACCTACTCTTCTCTTTTGAGAAGAGCAAGCTCCTCACA
>CAZMVK010000178.1:0-6475 GCA_964569545.1 uncultured Bdellovibrio sp. | reverse complement strand
AACCGCTCCGTCTCGCCGCGGAGATGGCGCTGCATCTCGTCCAGGGATTCGGTCGGGTTGACCACCGGGAACCCGCTCCGGTGCTTCATCGCCTTGATCTTCTCGAAGACCTCGAGGAGTTCGTCGACGCGGTAGTCGACCAGGCGGGGCGGGGAATTGGCGATGTTGAAGAGGTTGATAAGTCTGCAGTACAATGTTCTCCTGATATCACAGCAGTGGTCAATGGGCCAACGATACCAAGTACTGTCAAATTTTCTGAATTGACGGGAACAAATACCAATTTAAATGTCTTCACACAAAAATGTTCAAGTTGTCATGGCAGTGGAGCTGCTGGTAATTTAAATATTTTAAATTTTGATGCAGCCAAGGCTAAATCAGACAAGATTATGTTGAGAATAAATAACGGAACAATGCCTCCGAACGGGGGTATGGATTCTTATCAAAAAGCATTAATACAAAAATGGATTGATACTGGTTTTCCGCAATAGTTTTAAAAGATACTGGTGTGAATTTATGGGTGGAAATATATGAAAAAGAAAAAACAAACTAAATGGTGGGTTGCAATTTCAGCAACAATGTTAGCAGGTGTTGTTCTTTCATATCAAGCCTGCTCTAAGCAAGGGTTTGAATTGTCGTTGAAACAGGCTCCTTATTCGATAGATCCTTCGTCTATCGGCGGTTTGCTTTTTGGTGAAGCCTCCGCGATGGCCAGTTCAACAACAGAAGGTGCCGTGCTTTTAGATGCCGGCACTTTTGTAATTGTCGGCTATCCATTGCAATCTGGAAAGATACTTAACATTGATAATGGAAAAGCCAATCAACAAGCAATGAGTGTTTATCTTGATGTTGAACAGTCAGCGGGAACTATGAATTCGTCCATCGTGGAAACGCAAATTCAAACGCAAGCTATATCGCAGATAGATCTTTCACAGCCCGTCATTATTATAGCTAAAATGGATAATCAAATTTCAAACAGTAGATTGTATATAAATGGTCGTCCATCTGATTTAACGTCTCAGTCTTTGGAAGACTCTTATGATTTAATCAGTCGTAACTTTAAAATATCAACACAGTCTTTTCAGTTGATGGATGCGGTGGCTTATGATCATGCATTAACAGATGATCAAATTGCAGGTTTGACTGGATATTTTGCAGCTAAATGGAAAATTTCAGTATCTGATTTGCGAACGATACTATCGCAACAGTCAGGAACTGTTCCCTCGGGTGTAGCGGTTACATATTCAACAGTTCAGCCGATTTTACAGAACAAATGCAATGCTTGTCATGGTGGTGATGTGACAAATGCAAAATCTTTAAGTCAGATTCAAAAAGTTATCACCAGTGGTTCTATGAATAATTCACCATTGCCTTCTCAAGCTTCAATGACCCCAGAACAAAAATCACAGGTCTTATCCTGGATTCAAGCCGGTGGACTAAAATAATTTTTAAAAAGTGCCGATCGAGAAAAAGATCGGCCATTGGCTTTCGCGACGGTCTTCTTTTTGGTTTAGTTTGTAACCAAGTTCCAATGACACAGCTCCAACTGGGGTTGCATAACGAAGAGCCCCGCCCACCGCATGACGATAGGGATCTGGCATATTTAAATTGTCGCCAACCACAAACACCGCACCACCATCATAGAAGAAAGCTCCACCGACAGCGCCAGTAATTGGGAAACGCAATTCAGATTTGATTAAATACATGCTGGCTGAATGTTTTAAGGTATATTGATTGGTACCAAATTCGTAAGAGTTAGGAAAAGATTCTGTTGGTAAAAATCCGCGAATGGTTGATTGACCACCCAGGACCAAACCTTTTTGATCGTAAGGAACTCCGCCGACAGTACTTAGATTTCGTAAATATCCACCACGCATTGAGTTTGCAAAAACCCAACCTGGTTTCCACACAGTTTTATAATGCGTAAAACTGCCCATAGCACGCAAATACTGAATGGTGCGAGAACTGCCAAGATCAGGTGATGAGTATTCTGCATTGATGCGTGTGAACGTTCCTTTGCTCGGATTGAAAGGATGATCGCGAAAATCAATATCTACATTGGGGCCTGTGGTGACAATGACCAATTCATAGGGAGAAAATTTATAATTGTCAGTGTCTATTGCAAATTCGCGCAATTGAGCCGAGCTCCAAATATCGTATGAAAGAAAAATATGTGAGGTCAGATCTTGCTCGGCGGTATAAGTGATCTGTTTGACCTCTTCTGCCAAACGTTCTTTAAAATTTGAAATGAATACGGATTGAGTTACGCTGACTCGACCGCGAATACGAGTATCAAACAAATAAGGCTCTAAATAACCCAAGGTGATTTTGCGTTCAAGGTATCGAAAGTCTGTAACGTTATAATTACCCTCTAAACGAATCGAAACACCACGGCCAGTTCCCATGATGTTGCGATAAGCAAGGCCAGTGTAACCGCGCAGAGTGAATTCGTTTTCGTTATTTGCGCCAAATCCCAAATTGAATAAACCAGGATCGCGATCGCTGACTTTGACGATGACAGTTCGTTGTGAAATCTGTGTTTTTTCTTCTAATGTTTTAATATCGATAGAATTGAAAAAACCCAAACGTTGCAGTCGACTGGTGGACTCTTCAATCAACTGTGGTGTCAGCGTGTCGCCGATCTGAAAATCAAGTTCTTTTAAAATAACATAATCTTTGGTCAGGGTGTTGCCTTCAATTAAAATCGAAGACACAATAATTTTCGGTCCTTCGTAAATTTTAAAATGAATGGTGGCAAGAGTGTTGTCTTCATTGTATTTAATCAAATCTTCTCTTTCATTAATCAAATACATTTCAAGATAACCAGAGCGGTGATAAAAATCTTTTATTTTACTGATCGCCTCGTCCAACTCATTAAGTTTTAGTGGTTGGTGCGGATTTAAACCACTGACCTCTAGCAAATGTCGATCTGAAAAAGAAGAGTGTCCTGCAAATTGCACCTCAGATAAAAGTGACAGAGGGCCTTCTTCTAAACTGATTGTAATAGCTGCTTTTTCTTTTTTGCTACCTTGATAAATGGTTTTAATGCTGTTGATTTTTGCTTTTAAAAATCCTTGATTTTGTCGATCAATAATTAAATTTTTAACGCCAAGCTCAATACCTTCGCGGTTGTAATAATTGTCTGCGATCAATTCAGTGGCATGATCCTTGATAAACTCAGAATAATATTTTTCAGCCAAACTAAAACGCCCAGTGAAATGAATGCTATCAATTTTAATTCGTGGACCTTCGTTGATGTTGAAGATCAGGTGTTTACGATAAGTTTTTGTGCCTTCGCCGTCTTCGGTGGTGATTTCAACTCGAGCATAGCCTTCGTTGAGATAATAATTTTTAATTCGATTGGAAAGTTCAGGGCCGATATTTGGATTGGAAGAATAAAAATGTTCCAGCTCAAGGGCTTTTTCTATTTGCCCTTTGGTACGCATGGCATTGCCCTTGTAATCAAGAAAATATTGATCTGAATTGCTAACCTGAAATACAAGCTGAGCTTCGGTTTCATCTTTATTCAGTTTAATTTCTGGCCCAAGCAGTTCCGCTTTGAAATAATTTTGTTCACTAAAATCATCGCGAAATTCTTTTTTTACAGAAACGATCAAATTGTCAGTCAACGGCTCTTTGCGCAAGCGACGATTCAGTGGTTTAAGAAATGTGGTTACGATATCTGGATTGTCCGTCTTGATTTCTATATTTTGTATTCGAGTGAGTTGACCTTCTTTTACTGTGACTTTCACTTCGATATCTGTTGCTGATAAATAGGTTAGATCCAAATCGATTACGGAATTCTGAAAACCGTTAAAACGGTAAAAACGACGAATACGTTCGCCAGCATCTAATAACGACTGCTGATCGTAAACACTTTTTTCAGTCAGAGCAAATTCATTACGAATATCTGTTTCTGACAAGTTGTTAATGCCAGTAAAAATGATGCGAGATAAACGTTTTGTTTTACCAACATTAAGGCCGTAACTATCATCAGCTTTTTTATAAATGGAAACACTTTCAAATTGTTCTTGGGTAACCAGATAATCAACCAGCAAATCAAGATCATAAAGACTGAAATCACCAACTTTTAAATTTGGAAACTGTTTATATATTGCATCTTGAGTGTGGGCGGGGAGCGCGTCTAAATTGAGTACTCTATGGTAATGGACTTTGTCATCTGAACCAATCAGAGGAATCATTCTTTTTAACAAATCAAGTTCATTTTTAGCCATTGCCATTTGACCGTGGGTCATGCAGACAACTGTAAAAATGAAAATCAACAAATGACGAATCATTTGAATTCCTTTTTGTACTCGAGATCAATACCTAAAATACTGTCATTTTGTTGGTTCTGATTTTTTAGTGTCGATGAACTTTCACCCTGTTGGCGATCTTCTAATCGACCAATAACAGAGACATTTCTGGTCAGGTCGTATTGCAGGGCATATTCTTGCGTGTTTTCTGTAGAGCCCTTGATCTGCGTTGCCGAGGCTTTAACTTTGTTTGAGAGTCTTTTAGATAAAGTAAATTTTTGTCGTGATATGTTTTTGGTGTCATCATAGCTAGATGAGACTTGAATCTCAACGCCTGTGCTTTGAGATATTTTCTTAACTGGTTCGATCTGTGTTAATACGCCTGCTGCAATGCCATTCAAACTGGTGTTGGTATTGTCTTGTTGTTGTTTGCTGGTGGCCTCAGTGTTTTTTTGCGTGGTCATGCCCAGTGCAATCAATGAAATAATATCTGGATCGGCAAGCGGTGGCACACTTGAGAGTTTAACTTGTGGATTTTTACCGGTGCCTTGTATCAACATGTTGATATCATAATCTACAATTCTCGAGTTGGCGGCAATATAAAGTTCAGGGTTGATTTCCTGTGGATTGTTAAATTGAATGTTGGCAGATTGGATATCAAATATTTTATCACGGAAAATTAATTTCGAAGATCTTTCTGTCTGTAATTTACCGTCTAAAATCGGTGCAGAGGGCGGTCCCTTGACCTGCAATTGACCAGTGACAGCTCCATCCATCATCGAGTTTTTGATACGTAGAGGTTGTTCAAGCAAAATATTGATGTCTAACAAGATTGGCTCAAAAGCACTTTGTAAAATGACTTTTGGTAAATAAGAGCTCTGTTTTAAATTATTAATACCAGATCCCTCTTCGGCGAATTCTTTTTCAAAAGAGCCTGATTGAACATAATAACTGCCGGCCAAAGTAAACGGAAACCAGCTGCCAGTAAAAGTCAATTCGGCATCGCCGCTGGTTCGGACCTTGTCAGGAACATTGAGATTTAAATTTTGTAAACGTGCATTGATTTGTGTTGGCAAATTGTGTGGGCCATCGATGGAAATAATTCCGTCGCCCTTAAAGCTTCCGCCAGCTAAGCTGCCTGAGACACTATTGATCATAATTTTAGACTGTGAAAATTGAACATCTGCACTGGTTTTTTCAAATGGGTGAGGGAAGCCTTTGATTTTGATAAAACCATTTTGAATATTTGCAGTTCCTAAAATTTCTGGTTTTTTCAAAGCTTGAGAGATGTCGACATTCAATCGAGCTTGCCCGCCTAATTCTTCAAGAAAAGGTAAAAATATTTGTAATAATCTAAGATTCAGTTGGCTATCCAATTTGACGACTAAATCATCAGCTGAAAAATCTTTACCAGAGAGTTTAATATAAGATTTGTTATCAACGGATTCATCGCTTTGTAATATGAATTGTTCTAAGCCAATCAGTCCATGGTTCATGACAAGTTTCATTGGTTGTGGATTTTGTAATTTCAATTGGCCACGTTGCAATAATAAATTTTCAATAGTGCCTCGCCCAGTAGATTTCCAAAGGCCTCCACTGTCTGCATGCAGGTCTAGATCACCAGTCAGGCTTGATTGATAATCGTTTAACAGTTTTCCTCCGCCTATCAATGTGGCCAATGTTGTATAATTCCATTGATTCGCTTGAATTTTTAATGCGAAAGGAGTTTTCTCTGATATTGGCAATTGAAAGGTGGATTTCACTTGATTTCCGAAAAGCTCGACATCGCCTTTTATTTGTTCTTGATTTATAGTTAGCTGAAATTGCGAGTCCGTAAATTCTTGTTCTTCAACAGAGAGATCGTAGATTTTTCCACTGACATGAACATCAGGGTTGAGAATAAAACCTTTGAGCAGAGTTTCAACGTCGAGCATCCCAGAAATTTGCGAGCCGAGCTTTCTAACATTCTCTGATTCTTCCAGCGGTAAACTATTACCAATTATTTTGAGATCAATTTGGCCATCCGGGTGGCTTATGCCAGTCATATTTAAGAGAGACTGATTTTTTGTCATTTGTAATTTTTCAATATGCATTTCGCCAGAATTAGACTCTAGTTTAATATCGAGTATATCAAATGGCTCGCTGACGACGCTGCCATGGCTCATTTGTGCATTTAGCTGGTAGGATAGTTTTCCAAGCTGAAAGGGGCCATCGACATTTAT
>CAZMVK010000177.1:0-6580 GCA_964569545.1 uncultured Bdellovibrio sp. | reverse complement strand
CAATTGCGCCACCCACAGCTTGCAGTGGGCGCATTTTTTGAGGATGTTTTGTAGGTTGAGGTTTCTGTGCAGGTGATTTGAATAAATATTTTTTCATTTTCAACCGAACAAACCTGAGTTCTGATTCATATTGATACAGTTTTGAACGCAAAAATCTCAAAATTTAGAATTTCGTTTTTAAATCAAACCTGATGAATTCCCCGGAAAATAAGTTCGATCTTGTATTCGAAAACGTCTCATTTTGTTAAAGTTCAAGCTGATTATAGCCGATCAAATCATGGGGGACAATATGAAGCCGAAGATTTTGATTAGGTTATTTTTTGCTATTGTTTTTCTTGTTCCTATTTCCCTACTTTTCACAAATGCGACGACCAATGAACTCAAAATTTCAGATCTTAATGACATTGCCAGTCTTTCCGCTGCGGTTACCAGTCGATCTGCAGAATATCTTTCGTTAAAACGGGTAGACGCCAGCAATTCAACGTTAGAAACGGTGAAGAATGATTTTAAAAATTGGTCTAAGATTGCAAATAACAATCAAGCCGTCACCGATTTTCAGTACTATATGACGACACTTGAACAGCGAATCAACGAAAACAAAAACAAGCTGGGCGTTTCTGCAAAGCTCAGTGCTGACGGGTACGCTCTTGTTCTTACTGGGAGTAACAGCACGCCATTAGGTAGGACTGTTTTGAATACCAAAATAGTTTCGGGCCAAAGCGCAACGATTAATGTTTTTTCTCAGCTGATGAATCCAAATAGTCTTGGATATGTATTGGTGAACTCAAAAGTTAATGGCTTCTATATTCGCCAAGATTTTTTTGTTAATTCGTCTTCTAGCTCAGAAGAGTTGATTGGCCTGACTGTTCATGAAGGTATTATTCATGCATTTACTGAACTGATGAACGAAAAGAGGCAAATTCTTTTTTCGGGTTTTGTTACGAAAGCAGATAAAAGTATTATTGGTAATGTTGGATATGGCGGAGGATATTTTGATGATGAGCTGAGGGCATGGTACGAAACTGTGAATCATGTCGATATAGACTATAGAAATGAAACGAATTACAGCACTCTGTTAAATCGTTTGGGTGATATCGTAAGCTCGGTCAAAGTATTTAAAGGTCTAAAAAACGGTACGGATCTGTTGATAGGTGAAATGTTGGGTCAAAATGTTCAATTTTCAATTCCGAAAAATGAAAGCGGTCAAATTATTAAGAATACAGTTCGGGCAAAATCGGCTTCAGGACATTATGATATTTTCTTCTATGGTGCGGAAAATCTAAACTTAGAAGATACAAATGTAAAATTAGGAATACGTAAAAACTTGATTAGTTTGATGACTGATCTTTACGGAAATATTTCAGCGATGGCCAAAAATGTTGAAAAAATTGAAATGAATGCTGTGAAAGGTTACGTAGCAACTACCAAGAAATTGTTGCCAACAGCTACCATTCCAAATGGTCTTGTTGAATCAAAATTTGAACCGCTGACAAAAGATGAAAGCGATGCATATAAAGCCTCTCATGCTCAAGCTCTTTCAAAGCTAAAGTCCTCAGAAGTTCTACCGCAAATCGAAGAATCAAAAAAATTCTACATCAAGGCCTACAGATTGGATAACAGTTCTGGGTTGGGTGTCAGTCAAGTTTCAAAAACTACGGCAAATAAAGAAAGAGTCAATGTTTTCAGTTTAACTATGTATCCTAGAACCGTGAATTCTGAGGATTCAAAGATCGGCGATCCTGGTGCTGTGTTGGCTTACAATGCTGCGGTTCAAAAAATGTTGGTGTGTGATCCTGGCTCTGATTGGTCAAATTTGATTAAAGAAGTCAGTGATAAAACTAAATATAAAACTGCCAAAGAAATTTTAGATAAAATGCAAGAGCAATTTAACGTCTTGCTGGGTGTGGATATACGTAAAACCGGAGTCTTGATAACCGATGGCAATCAAGTCGTTTCTATAAAGAAAATAGAAGTTAAAGTCGGGGAATCTGCAAACGAGTACTATGTTGATGACTCAAGCCCAATAGCGAAAAATTTATTAAGCACTGATTTAAATGAAAATATTAAGATCGCAACTAACACTGAGATCGACTTTGGGACACAAACGGAGAAAATGGATTTATTTTCTTCTAAATTAGCTGGCGGTTTGAATTTAGAGATTAATGTTCCCAGCAACCAAGCGCCCGCCTACGCTGCCAATGGGATTGGGACTTCGACAACGGGATCCTCGGGCACAAGCATAGATCCAGTCTATAGTTCGTCAATTAATGTCAAAGTTTTGGATCGAGTTACCAATACAGATCAAGGAACAACCTTTTTGTCTGTTGTGCCAAACATTCCGGAAAGCTTTAAAGGAGAAAATCAGATTGTGCAGGCATTTACTGCTGCAAGCAACCAATCCTATTTTAATAACTTGATGAATTTGCCGGTGGCGAGTGTGAATGGCAATCAGGTATCAGTGGATCCTTTCGCTGCAATTAAAGATAACATTCGAATGGAGCCGATCTGTGATTACTGCGTGAACGATCCGTTCACTGCTATTGAAATCGCAAAGTTTCTGGGTATAGAACTATAATTAGGTCTTGGAGAATTAGATGTTTAGATTTGTTTCATTTTGCCTTTTATTATTGATTGTTCACCAGCAGGCGTTCGGCGTTGATGTTCAAAATTCTTTATTTAATATGGCGTCTTTCGACGTCGGTTGTTTCGTTAACGCTGATTATCGGTGTGAAGATCCAATGGTAGACGGTAAATCCTCGTATCCTCTTATGGCATGGTCTGCAAAATCCTATAAGGCTAGATTAAAATTATTTAGTTCTAAAAGTGGCGCAAATGATGTTCAAAACAGTTTGGCTTCATGTATTTCATATTCGCAGTTGATAAAAACAGAGTGTGGCATAAAAGATCCGGTTGTGTTGTATTTTCGGAGCAGCTCTGCAGCGAGGCCAGTCACGTTTGTCGTTACAGATGAGGATGTTAATTTATCTAAAAACAGCAGTTTGCCATCAATATTCTTAGACTATTTTTCTGATAAATTAGATAGCGAGAAAATTGTCAGAATTGGTGTCAATCAAATCAACAATGGCATATCTTTGACTGCTGACGGAGTTTTTAAAACGGCTGGACCCAATTCAATTGAGCTTGGAAACAAGAGAATAAAAACTGTCTGCAAAGCTACAGGCGGGATGAATCAATGCGAAGACGTGGTTCAGACAGACGGGGATTTTGCAGCCATTTTAAAGGATGGGGTATTTCAAATAATTTCACCCAAACTTGGGGCAACATATCGAATCGACGTCAGCAGTTTTACCAACACTCGTTTAGAATTTTTATCGAGCTGGCCTTTTGTTCAAATCGTTGGTGATCAAGGGATAGCCTGGGCGGCAAGTAATAAATTTAAAAAGTTTTCGCTGAAATCAGGACAACGCCTGCATCTGACCTCCGACATTGTATTTAGAGATATTTTCTTAATGATGCAAGATGATGGAAATTTGGTTTTACGTATTTTATCCACTGGAAAAGTATTGTGGCAAACCGGTGCAAACAAATCCTGTCTTTCAAAATCGTGTGCTGATCTAGACTATTATTTAGCGACATATGAAAATGGTAAATTAGATGTTTCTTATGTGAAAAAATCTGGAGCTAAAGATTCACTTTGGAATAATGGTCTCAGCGCAGGCTCTTTGCTAAAGTTCACTTCGACCTATCCCTATATTGCGATTTTCGACGATTCTTATGGCCAGTTGTGGCCAAAAGCAAATTACCTTTCTTGCCTCAATACAGCGCCTGGAAATGTAACATGTCTTCATCCGGAAATGCCCTTATACTCTCAAGGTGATAAAAACTTGTTAAATTTTGTAAATACAAAAGAACGAACCAATTTTTCAATTGAACAGGGTTGGTGTGTACCGACAACATTGGCAATGGTCGGAAAAACATATTCGGCTGAAAAAAATAAACATTTTGATTTGAGCAAAGGTTTGTTTCCCTCTTTAACAAACAGTTTCGTAGATTCAAATGATTCAAGCTCAATAATTTGGAATTTTATGAAGCAGTTAAAAATGGATATTCCCAATGGGAAGATTGATTTGGGATATGCTGTTTATGAAACAACAGGAGTTCCTTTCGCGACTAAGGCGATTCTTGAAGGGATAAATGCTGATTTTAAAATGATGCCAATGGTGCCGGCTGAACAAATCACGATTTCGGCAAATTACTTGATTCCGTATTACTCTTTTCAAGTCGAAATAGAACAAAAGACAGAGAATAAGTTTGGTATAAACAGTTCTATATCTGACCGGGAAAAATTATTTCTAGAGAAAATGCCGATGGGAGTGATAACTGCAAGAAATCACGCCTTTGCGGTCAACGGCTTAGAGAGCGGAAAGTTTCTTAAATTGTATGATCCTTGGGGTGGTATATACGATGTTGATGTCAGCGAAGGAATGACTGGGATTAAATATGTTCAGTCGGCAACAGAGTTTGGCAACAATCGGCTTAAGCAAATTCCTGACGGTAGTGCGCAGAATTACTTTACTTATTCTATCTCGAACTATGTGCCGATCAAGCACAGTTCCGATCCAGGATCCAATGCAGCGGCCTCGACCTATTATTCGCAAGCAGAAGATTCAATTGCTGATAGCACGGTAAATATAAATCAAAGCGGCGTTTCCGAAGGAACTCCCAACGGGTTTATATTAGTAACGCCCCCTCCAGTTATAGATATCAGTAAACTTCCATTGCCTGAGATTGTCACTCAGCCTGTTGGTGGGACTTATGAGATAGGTAGCCCCGTTGTATTGAGTGTTGTGGCCAAAGAAGGTTCATTTAAATATCAATGGTACTGGAATAGGACCCCATCTGAAAGTACGAAAATTAAAGTTGGTACTTCATCATCCACTTTAAGCTTTAACATGTCCGTTGTTCAGGTCGGTTGGTATAAAGTAGAAGTAAGCAATCAACGTGGCGAGGCCCGCAGCGTGTGGGTTGAAGTTAAATACCATCAGGCTTCATTATTTACAGAGAAGTCCGAGGGTGGCAGATATAGAAACTCCGAAGATGTCTTTTTGAGCGTTTTAGTTGAGGGAAGTGATTCGATATCTTGTACGTGGTACAGGGATGGTGTGGATATTGGAATAATATCAGATAGAGAAGAGAAGGTAATCCCAGAGGGTTGGGATTCGCATTTACAAAAATACAAAATTAGCTATGATGTTTCAGTTACCGGTAAATACCGCACAACTCTTCATTTTCTTATGAATGGAGAGAGAGCAGGAAATTATCATGTTGAATGCAATGGCCAGAACGGAAAAGTGGTTAGTGATATAATAAGGGTATCATATCGATCTAAACCTGAGTTCGATAATTGGGATTCAATAGTCTTCACAAATCCAACTTATCACAATATTTACCAGGCTGGAACGCAAGTTGAAATGCGAGCAAATGTAAAATCCAGTGGATCGTTGAGTTACCAGTGGTATAAAGGTGATATTGCAATAAATGGCGCAACATCATCTAAATATAGTTTCACGATGTCAAAGGCGATGGAAGGTTCCTACAAAGTTAAAGTTTCAAATGAAGAGGGTGAGTCTTCAAGTGGGTCTGCTTATGTAGAATTCGACATTGTACCCAGAGTCAAAGCGGATCCTGATAAAGCAGTTTATGCGATTGGTGATCGAGTTACATTGCGGATGATACCTGAGCGTACTGACGTCGTTTCATATCAATGGGCGGGCCCAAATGGTGATATAGCAGGGGCGACTTCTTCAACCTACTCATTTACAGTAGGAAGAAGTACCATTGGGGTCTATGATCTTAAATTTATAACAAAGGATAGCAACAACGGGACGTTAGGCGCGCAAATTATCATTGCAGGACCACCTACTATATTAGGGCAGCCGAAGAGTCAAAGTCTTGTGCTGGGAGGGTTTTTTGGTCTAACTGTAAGTGCGATTGGTGAAGAGCCACTAAGTTATCAATGGTATAAAAACAATATCCCCATTCCCGAAGGCAATAGTCCGAGCTATTGTTTACATTTTTCCACTCTTAGTGATTTCGGCGAGTATCATGTTCGAGTTAAAAATAATTCAGGCGAGGTATTTAGTGATGTCGTAAACGTTACGCGCTCGTCTCCAAAGATAACAAGGCAGCCAGATAAAAGTTCTTATGAGATAGGCGAAAAAGTAACTTTGCAGCTACCTTCTGAGGTCACTGGCGTCGTTTCTTACCAGTGGATTTATAAAGAGGGCTCTACTGAGGTGGCAAACACTTCAGCCCATACAGTTACTCTGGGGAATTACAACACAGGTACCTATTGTCTCAAGATTAAGATGAGCCCCGTCAGCGAATTTGAGTATGCCGGTTGCTCATTTCTCCTAATTACGGGGTTTCCGGTTATATGGGCTCAGCCGCCCGACGGAAGTCTTGAAAACGGACTTAATTTTAGCATGTATGTAGGTGTAACGGATGGCAATGGACCGTTTCGTTATCAGTGGTACAAAGACAATATCGCCATTTTCGGCGCCGTGCATGATGCATATATTTTTAATAGCATTCTTACTGCGAATGATCTTGGCGAATA
>CAZMVK010000176.1:0-6648 GCA_964569545.1 uncultured Bdellovibrio sp. | reverse complement strand
TGCCGGCTTTTCCTAATAATTTCTCGTCCGAGAAATATAATTTGGGGTGCAATTCTTGTACACTGCTTTGTTCCCATAAAATTATTTGCAATAGGCCATCTTTCAGCTCTTGTTGAATCATATATTCAGGCATCCAGCCAAAGCCGGCTTTTTGTAAGATAGCATTTTTTTTAAATGAAAAATCGCTGAGATGAAAAGCCGCTGCGACTTGCAATTCTTCAGTGCCGAGATTTAGATTTTGATCTGCACCACGTACCGTTAGAAAATGAAACTTTTTAAGTTCGTCTAAACTCCAAACATTATTTTCATTTGTGATGGCTAAAGGGTGCTCTCGATGGCAGACAAAAAAACTTCGCAGAGTTTCGAGGTTGATAGAGTTGAGACGATTGTTTTTCGGTGGCAAAACAGAAATCATAAAATCTGCTGATAATTGTTTGAATTTTTCCTCTACGCCACTGAGGTATTCAGAATAAATTTGAATGCGAGTTGAAATTTGTTGATTTTGGAAATCAGTTAATAAATGTAAAAAGGGATCGGCGGATAGAATTCCGTCATAGACTAGGCGAAGACTGGGTTCCCATCCCATGTTCAAATTGTCACACAGGTTTTCCAACTCATGGATTGTTCGCAAAAGCTTTAGACATTGTTCGTGAATTCGTTCGCCGGCGGGGGTCAGGGTGCTGCGATACTGATTTCGATCAAACAACTCTAAGCCACATTGTATTTCTAGGCATTTGATTGCATAGACAACGGAAGAGTGGCTTTTGCACAATGCTTCTGCAGCTTTGGTATAGCTGCCTTGTTTGATGACCTCGCAAAATGTTTTTGCCTGTTCCAATGAAAAATCCATGAGCTTTTATGGATAGAAAACAAAAGACAGTCAATTTTTTAAACAATGATGATGCAATCTTTGATCTTTTTTTTGCCAGTCATAGAATTAGAATAGCTTTATGATACCATACATTAAAGGGCGAGTCGCCTCTCAGGCTCATGTCGGCGTTCCGGAAGGAACATTTGAAGAAGAATATGCTCGCAATGGGTTTAGTGGGCGCTATGCGCACTTGTACCGTTCGGAGCCACCTGTGCAGTGGATTTCAATCGATGGACCGCTCAAGCCACAGGCTTATGATTTAAAACAAGCGAAACAATCGACAGCTGAAGACTATTTGCAAAATCGTAAGTCTTATTTGGAAAATAAAGATGTTCGAATTTTGTTTGCCGAACTTTCTCAGCCAATGAAATATTATTTTCGTAACGCTGATGCTGATGAGGTTCTATTCGTTCATTATGGTGAAGGTTGTCTTGAGACTGATTTTGGTCCCTTGAATTATGAGGCCGGAGATTATCTGATCGTCCCTCGAGGTACAGTGTATCGATTGTTGCCGCAGACAAAATCACAGTTTTTAATAATCGAAAGTTTTAGCGAAGTTCGTTTACCTGACAAAGGCATGTTAGGTCAGCATGCTTTGTTTGATCCTGCAGTTTTAAAAAGTCCAGAACCTGTATCAACCCCAATGCCTCGCGGTCGTTACGAATTAAAAATTCAACGTTGTGGAGCCATCACCAACGTGGTGTATCCTTTTTGTCCTCTGAACACAGTGGGATGGAAAGGCACGTTGACTGTTTGGCAATTGAATGTGCGAGATATTCGTCCTGTTTTGTCTGACCGATATCATTTGCCACCTTCAGCGCATTCAACTTTTGTGGCGCAAAATTTTGTGATCTGCACTTTTTTACCACGTCCACTGGAAAACGGTGATCCGTTGGCAATGAAGGTTCCATTTTATCACTCGAATATCGATTTTGATGAGGTTTTATTTTATCACCGTGGACAGTTTTTCAGTCGCAGTGGCATTGGTGAAGGCATGCTGACCTTTCATCCTCAGGGTATTCATCATGGACCTCAAGGTAAAGCTGTAGAGCGAACCGAAAATGTAAAAGAAACCAACGAGATTGCTGTGATGATTGATACAAAAAATCCTTTGTTTGCGACCGAGGATGCAGACAAAGTTGAAATTAAAGATTATTGGCGCAGTTGGATGGATCAAACGTCGGAGACGTTGACATGAAGACGGACAAGAAGGCTGACATGAAAACTGATGTGACGAAAAATGATATGGGTTTAGATGGTATTGATTTTGTCGAGTTTGCTTCGCCACAACCTGAAAAATTAGATGCTTTGTTTAAACACTTTGGTTTTTCGCGCTTGTTAAAACATCAAGATTTGAATATTGATTATTTTCGCCAGAATGATATTCATTTTTTCTTAAACAAAGAACCTATGAGTTTTGCTGACAGTTTTGCTCAAACACACGGTCCAGCAATTTGTTCCATGGGCTGGCGGGTGAAAAATGCAAAACATGCATTCGAAAAAGCAGTCGAGCGTGGCGCTCGTCCAGCAAGCAAACGTGATTATCCTGAGTTACCGGCAATTTACGGTATCGGTGACAGTTTAATTTATTTTGTTGAAGATTATAAAAATCCAAAACGTTATGAGGATATGGGTTTTGTGACCCATCCGCATGTGCAAAAGGTTGCGGATAAAGGCTTTACAGCTATTGATCATCTGACCAACAATGTTCATAAAGGTACGATGAATATTTGGGCTCAGTTTTATAAAAATATTTTTCATTTTGAAGAAGTTCGCTACTTTGATATTCGCGGAGCAAAAACAGGTTTGACCTCCTATGCATTACGTTCTCCCTGTGGCAAATTCTGTATACCGATCAACGAAGGTTCTGAAGCTAAATCTCAAATCAATGAATATCTGGAAGAATATCATGGGCCCGGAATTCAGCACTTGGCATTTTTAACAGAAGATATTTTGAGTTCACTTGAAAAACTTAAAGGTACGGGCATTGAAACTTTGGATATTGATGACCAGTACTATCAAGAAATTTTTCATAAGTTTCCTCAGGTCACAGAAAACCACCAGAAAATTAAAGATTTTAGTGTTTTGGTTGATGGTGATGAAAAGGGTTATCTTTTGCAGATTTTTACTAAAAACATCATTGGTCCTATTTTTATTGAAATAATTCAGAGAAAAAATCATTATTCATTTGGTGAGGGAAATTTTGGCGCTCTGTTTAGATCCATTGAGCGTGATCAAATGAAAAGGGGAGTTCTCAGTTGAAGGCAGTTCCATTAAAGAAATTTAGCGAACAAGAGCAGCAGACTTGGAAAATGTTGTTTGATCGTCAGACGCCATTGCGTGAACAGCAGATGCATCCGATATTTATATCAGGACTTGAGGCGTTGGGCATGACGGCCGAAAAAATTCCAAGTTTGGATGTTATCAACGAAAAATTAATGTCAATGACTGGCTGGCAAGGTGTTGCCGTTGAGGGCTTGGAAGAGGGTATTGATTTTTTTGAAATGTTAGCTGATAAAAAATTTCCTATTGGTAATTTCATTCGCGAGCAGAAAGATTTATCTTACACTCCAGCGCCTGATATTTTTCATGATCTTTATGGTCATATTCCATTTTACACTGACGTTCGATATGCTGATTTTTGTTATCGTTATGGACAGAAGGTTTTGCAAAATGCAAACAATCCAACCGTCTTGCGTGAATATGAAAGATTTTTTTGGTTTACGGCTGAATTTGCATTGATTCAAACCGCAAAGGGGCGCCGAATTTTTGGTGCAGGAATTGCTTCGTCATTTGGTGAGTGTGCTTATGCATTGTCTGACAAACCAATGGTTAAACCTTTTTCAATAGCAGAAATTCGCAATCAAGAATTTCGTATCGATATCATACAAGAAAAACTGTTCGAGTTGCATAGCGAAGAGCAGTTATATAATAGTCTTGAAATTCTCTAGGGCGATCAAATAAGGACACGCCCTAATGTCTTTTGATTGGGAAATAATACGTGGTGGTCATCGCTTGTTCAGAGTGAATTTCGTAGACCTCCATCACTGGGTTTTCTTGTTGTAACCTGCGATCTGAAAAATACTCTGCAACTTTTGGGTATACTTTCATCGGACCAATTCCAGGCGAACCTTCGAAGACAGCTGTAACATAATCTTTTGGTTCGATGGTTTGTATTTGAAAATCTTGCGGCACAGGAATTTGTGGTGTTTCGCTGAGCAAGCAGCCACCGCGGGAACGCAAACGGCCTTCTTCGATTTCGCCTGGGTTGTCTAAATAGAGACCGAAAGTTAAATGGCAATCCAATGAATTTTCTTTGGCCCATTTTTCAACAGCTTCAATGATTGGAACAATTTTGTGATAGGGGCCAACGTGCTCTTTGTATAAAACTACAAAAGGCCCAGCTTTTTTTTCGCTGATGATAACTGGCTTAAGTGCGCCGACATAATAGAATAAATAACTCACATAAATGGCGATTGCTAATAAAAGTGGGAGTAATAAATATCGAATTGGTATTTGAAATTTAGCAGTCATAGGTTCTCCGTTTTCCATTTGATATTACAGCCCATTGATGGAGTTTGTTTACTTGTAGGTAAGTTCTGTTCGCAAATATTCAGCACCGCCTGAAAAAGTTCACGATGAGTGACTTTGTTGGCGTCTTTCCAGTTGTCATCCAAACGTCCGCGATAAGACAACTTTAAATTTTTATCGTAAACAAAAAAATCAGGAGTGCAAACTGCACCGAAGGCTTTGGCTACAGACTGTGATTCATCATGCAGATATAAAAAAGGATAATTTTTTTCTTCAGCTCTTTTTTTAAGTTGTGCTGGGGAGTCCTCAATGTGCTCGCTTGAATCGTTGGCACATATTCCTATCACACAGGCATTGTGTTTTTTTAAATCCAAGGTCAGCTGGATGAGTCGATCTTCAATGGTTTTGACATATGGACAGTGATTGCAAATAAACATGATCACCACGGAATCAAAACGATTTTCGTTAAGCCAATGGCGTGAATATATTTTTTGATCAACAACTGAGGGTAAAGAAAAATCTGGTATTGGCAGTCCAATTTCAGAAATTGGAGTAAAAGTTAACGACATTATAATTCACTCCAAGAAATATGTTTGTGTTTAGTTTGCAAATCACCATTAGGCAAAATTTTCAGATAGGGTTCTTGCAAATGTGGAAACAGATTTAAGGCAAATTTTAAATTTTTACATTGGTAATCTTGCAAAAACAAGACGGGTTCAAAATTATTCATTGCAGACTGGTGAAATGTTAAATTCAAAGCCAAACGCAATTCTAAATAAAGATGATCTAAGAAGATTGAAAAATGTTTTTCATCAAGAGGTGATGGTGAAAACTTTTTCCAGTGTTCTAGTACGGTGGTGGCTGTATTCATTTCTTTTGGTTTGCAATAAAAATTCATACCCAATCCGATAATCAAGGCAGACCAATCGCGGTTGTCTTGTTTTTTGAGATTCGGTTGATTGAAAGTCTCCAACAAAATTCCAGCCACTTTGTTTTCACCAAGATATAAATCATTGGGTGCTTTCAAGCTCCAAGGCAAGACCGGAAAACTGGATCTGGCCGCAGTCCACAGGGCTAGGCCAATTGCTGCGGAGAGAATGGGTTGAGGTGTGTGAGGCAACGTAAACATCCAGCTAGAAAGAAATTGTCCAGTATTTTGATGGTCGTCAATCCAGGTGTTTTGACCGCGGCCTCGGCCTTGGCTTTGATGGTCACAAACAAAAATCTTAATTTGTGCGAATTCAGATTCGTCATTTTTTGCTATTAAATTAGTACTTGTCGTGTTGGGTTTGTACCAACAAGAAAGTTGATTGGCGTGTGCCCATTTTTCTGTAGCTTGTCCTAAGGAAAGATCAAGCTCTGAGCTCATATTTTTTCATCCCAATGAAACATCAAGCTGATATCTGCAGAAGGTGCGGAGTGAGTCAAAGCCCCTACGCTAATAAAGTGCACACCCAAAGAAGCAACATCGCTGACTCGATCTAAATTCATATTGCCACTGGCCTCGATTTCAATTTGCGGCGGAATCAGGCGCACTGCATTGGCCATCATTTCCAAAGTCATATTGTCTAATAAAATGCGATGCACGTTGAGCGCAACACACTCTTTGACCTCGTCAAGATTTTTGGCTTCGACCTCAATAGGAAGATTTGAATTGTTACGAATTTTTTCTACGGCAGGGGTGATGCCATTCATAACTGTGATGTGATTGTCTTTGATCATGATCGCATCACTCAGATTCATACGATGATTTTTTCCACCACCATGGACCACGGCTTTTTTCTCAAGCTCACGATATCCTGGCAAAGTTTTTCTGGTGTCTAAAATTTGAGTTTTGTATTTGGCAATTTTTTTTACAAACAGTTGAGTCAATGTCGCAATTCCGGAAAGATGCATGAGCAGGTTCAAACCAACTCGCTCAGCTTTTAGTAATTGAATTAAATCACATTGAATGGTGCAGATGATTTGTTGTTTTAGAATTTCGTCGCCATCAGAAAAATGCCATTTTAATTTTGCCTGAGGATCCAGAGCTAAAACCGTTTGTTCAAAGGCATTCATTCCTGACAAAGACAGATCTTGTTTGGCAATCAGACGAGCTCGTCCCCAGTGTGGACCCAGGCCAAGATTTTCAGTGGTGACATCGCCGCTGGGCATGTCTTCTTTTAAGGCAGCAATAATTAAATCATGTAAATTCATCGAGTAAACCTACTCTTCTCTTTTGAGAAGAGCAAGCTCCTCACAGAACC
>CAZMVK010000175.1:6661-6747 GCA_964569545.1 uncultured Bdellovibrio sp. | reverse complement strand
GAAAGAGGCCTGAGGTCATAGCAGTTCTTGTGTGAGTCTTGAAAGAGGCCTGAGGACGTAGCAGTTCTTGAGTGAGTCTCGAAAGA
>CAZMVK010000175.1:1856-6561 GCA_964569545.1 uncultured Bdellovibrio sp. | reverse complement strand
GGCCTGAGGTCGTAGTAGTTCTTATGTGAGTCTTGAAAGAGGCCTGAGGTCGTAGTAGTTCTTATGTGAGTCTTGAAAGAGGCCTGAGGTCGTAGCAGTTCTTGCATGAGTCTTGAATGAGGATTGAATCCGAAGCATTTCTTGATTGAGTCTAGCCTCTCATTTTTGTGTGTAAATTTCCTGAGTGAAAGATCGCTCAGTGAACCGCGCTCAGTCTAGCTGTAAGCAATTAGATCTCAATTTAGATTCAATCCCTGCTATATATAATTTGCCAGCAGAGTTATTTCAACTGAGATTCTTTGCGATATTTTAAATTATTATGCCGAGAGCAAAGAACAGTCGCATTTTCAATTTCGTTATTACCGCCAGCCCACCGACTGTGTTTATGATCAACTTGCAAAAACCAATTGCTACCACATAATTTATCAGACTTTGGATCGCGATACTGACAAGATGAAAAACGATTTAACATTTTCTTTTTAATTTGAATTGAAAATCCATTATGAGTTCTGTTGGCCAACTGAGGTGTATTTGTTTTTGAGGTGAAATTTTCATTAGTTGTCGAATTAAATTGTGATGTTGAGTTCAATTTGTCAGTTGAGCTGGCTTGAGTCCTTGGTTTTGCCTTGATGGGTGATTGAGTTTGAGTCGTTGGTTTTATCTGGATGGGCGATTGAGCTTGATCAGCAGAATTGGTTTGATCAGATGAAGGAACCTCCGCAATGCAATTGAGTGACTTTGCAGCTTTACTATTCTTTTTAACTGATGCCACGGTGGCAGTGGTTTTTTGTTTGATCACTTTGTCGCTGACATATTCGATAAAATCGACAATCTGATTGCTTGGCACTGCGTGTGATATCAAGGCTTGTGCCTGTTTCAGCTTTTCATATTGGCTTTTGCTTAAGGTAATTTCCAAACGAACACTGTCGTCTGCTTGAGTTTTTTCAATCGACTTTTGTAGTATGGGCATATCAAAGTACTGTGCGACTTGTTTTTCCGTATCTCGTTGGTTTTTTCCTGACAATGAAGTCAGCAATTCTAATTTGTCTTCGCAAGAAACTCTGATCTGTCGTGTGCGTTTGATTTCTCGAGCTGCTTTTTGAATCATACACGCCTGGGTCAGATGAATTTCGCCGCGTTCAATTTTTTCAGAGAGCGATGGGATTTCGCTCAGCAATCTGGCCGCATCAATTCGTCGTTGAGCACTTGATGCCGAATAGCCAACAGATTCAGTCAGGTATGCAAACAAGCTGCTAAAGCCCAGTTCAAGATATAACCTGCGATTGTCGATTTCTTTGATGACATGAAGGACTTGGGTTAACAATTCACGTTCTTGTCGCGCCAGAGATTTAATTCGCAAATCAAGGTCGGAGTTTTTCAAGGCACGCAATTCTTTTGACATTAAGTTTGATGAGTTGTTCATAAAGAGACCTTTCATTGAATATGTATAAGTTATTTATTGTTTAAAAATCGATCGACGTTTCGATCTACATAAGTTCACAAAATATATATCACAGGTTTTTGGACTCATTTATTTCAAGAGCTAGAACGACACATGCAGATGCCATAAGAAAGCGTAATTAGGCACGAGCAGCGTGTAAAATAATCTTTATATTTGTTTTGCGTAAAAGTGATGAAATTGTGCATCTAAAAGAATTCCTATTGATCAAAAACGCTGTCAAATTTAATTTATATTTTTTTGGACAGATCATATTTAATTAGTATTCTAAACTAACTAACTAACTAACTAACTAACTAACTAACTAACTAACGATCTAACGATCAATCTATCAATCTATCAATCTATCTATCTATCTATCTATCTATCTATCTATCTATCAATCAATCAATCAATCAATCAATCAATCAATCAATCAATCAATCAATCAATCTATCAATCTAATTATTCAAATGACGACCTAAAAAAATATCGTGGCAAGCGCTCATGCATATCATCAGGCCACAAATATGAGCTGAGTAAGTACTTGAGAAATAACACAATCCCTAAGTGATACTTTTTCAGCTCTTATGAATAGTTCATTTTAAATTATAATTACGCAGGCGTTATTTTCTTTGAAAGCCATTGCACATTGTGAACAAGTACGTAAACAAAAACTATCATCAAAAACCATCAAAAAAATTTTTGGATGTCAAAGTTCTCGACAGATGCCGCCAAAAAAACGCTTAAATTGTTATTAGATTAAAACCCATTAACTACTTGGTCCTCAAACTCAATACATTACATATGAGTCTCATTTTCCCCAATTAATTTGGTCCAAGGCTTGTATTTTGAATAAGACATGAGAAAAAGTCTATTTTGCGCGAGTTTTATAAAATCAAAATTTCCACATCAATTATTGTTGATGTTTGCGATGGTTTTTTCCGTCAATGCTTTGGCTCGTTCAATAAATAACTTAACCAGTACTAGCACTTCAAAACTTGAAGATAATAAAAATTCAGTAAAATCAGCTTGGAGCAATCAGCTTACTGCGACTCAGGTTCAACCAATGGTCAAAGAATCCAAGCCTGCAACAAAACTCGCATATTCTCTGGATTATGCATTCAGCGAGAGCTCATCAGTCGCAGCAGATCTGGCATACAAATACACTTGGGATCAATTTGAAGATCAAAAGCCTTCGCGGATAGATGATATGGATTTATCACTCAATAATAAGTGGTCGCAGGCGGAACTTGAAACATTCGTAACTCTTCCGGTTTCAGAAACCTCAATAAAAGAAAGCATGCGTTTTGGTATTGGTATCAAGCCAAGCGTGTTTACAGATCTTGGGCGCAATAATTTTTCATTTTCTCAGTCAGTGGCCTATTATAATTATGAATTTGAAACAGCAAACAAGGCTGGCAGCCGTTACAATACTCAATATTCTGCTGATACAACTCTTGGTTATTCTTTTGCGATGACAAAAAGTCAGAAAATTTCATTAAACACGGGATTGCTCAGCACACAAGATTACGATGATCATTTGGATCAGGCCTATTTCTTATCTTTGAGATGGGGAATAGCTCTATCACAAAAATTCAGTCTGTTCTCGGTAGCAAGAACACAGGATCAAGTTTTAACACAGAAACAAATTTTTGATTACGACCGAAGCTCATTTGCATTAGGAGTGAACTATGTTTTCTAACAAAGGAAAATGCCACATGAAAAAAGTTGTTATGGCAATCAGCGTTTTGTTTTTAGCTCTCGGAGCTTGTACAAAAAAACGTGAAGATAGTTTTGCTCAAGGGCAGGGCGGACCTGGTCTGATGCTCGTTAACGATTATGACGGAAGATTTTTTGATTTACAAACTGGCAAAGCAGTTGGCACTTTGTATTCTTCAAAATCAGAAAAAATTATTATTGAGACTGAAAAAAGCAAAGTCATTAATGATTTTCCATTGGTTGACTATAAAACTGAAGCAAAACTTTTAGATAATGTTCCATTTCGCGGCAGAGAATCTAGCTCTAAATATAAAGTATTGTATAAATTAAATGACACTCATTTAGTCGTTTACAAAGTTGGTGCAGAAGAAGACATCCCAATGCAAGAAAAACCAACTGCAATCGTCTTAGGAGATAAGCGTTTGGCTGTGCCGATGATTGGTTACCCAATTAAGTCATTTGCTAAAATTGAAAAAGAAAAAAATTCTGATGGCGAGACAACAAATACTTTACTGGAGCTCAGTGCAGAAGGTAAAAAACAAGCCACTCATTTTCGTATAGATTTAAATTTGGGTGAATTGTTTAAGCAAGTCCAAAAGATCGATATTTTCCCAACAGCATTGTTAGATGGCGAGTGGTATTATTCTGAGACCGTTATCAGTGCTCCTGAAAAAAACGCAGCAGAAATTGGCTACACCATGAGTTACGATACTGAGTTTCAGGAATCGACCAAAATCCGTTTTCAAAAATTTGATTCTGCGATTACGGGTGTAAATACGAATATTGATGATCGAATCAAAAATGATAAAGAAGGTGTAAATTCAAACAATGTCGTAACAATTCCTGTTGAATGGAAAGCTTACAAATTAGCCAAACGTGGAGACTCTATTCAAATGACTGAAGAAGAAGACCCTACGATACCTTGGGGTCGACGTCCGTTTATGTCGATGCAGTTAGAAAAGATTTCGTCAACTGGAACAGTAAATTTAAATATGAAAGTTATGGATGTTAAAATTGCCGATGATTATTTTAGTTTTTCAGTTTTTGATACTGTGACAAAAACGAAAACTAGGTATTCATTTGCTCGTGTTAAAAATAATAATTATAAAATTAGACCGTATACCGTTGCAGATTCTCGAATCTTTGGATTTTTTACGTCAGCAAAAAACCATATGAAGACAGTTGATGATTATAGCCAAGATGATTTAGACCAATATTTGCGATTAGCTCGCTTTAATCCAAGTCCTGATAAACCAATCGTTTTTCATTTCACGAAAACCACTCCTGATTGGATACGTTCGGCGTGTGCAGAAGTTGTCAGAAATTGGCAGCAAGCTTTTATAGAAGCTGGTACTGAAGTTAAAGTATTAATGGATGAAAAAAATGATGTCGATCTCGGAGATATTCGCTACAATGCAATCAATATGATTGAAACCATTTCTTCAAGCGATTTGGTTGGAGTCGGACCTACGTTAATTGAGCCTGCTTCAGGCGAAATAATTTCTGCGAGTACAAATGTTCATATGACTTCTGTTATTGTCCAGG
>CAZMVK010000175.1:0-1846 GCA_964569545.1 uncultured Bdellovibrio sp. | reverse complement strand
CAGGTGATAGAAGAGCTTAGAACTTACGTAAATCGTGAGGCCGGATTGTATAAAGGTTTGTGGATCTCGGGAGTGAAAATCCCAGGATTTGAATCTTTGATCTCTTCCCCAGAAGATACAAGATATCCTCAGTTAGGTTATTTCGAAAATGAGATTAAAAATAAATGTCCGCAAGTTATTAGCTATGTTTCTCAGGTTAAGGGTGTTGCGGATCGTAGCTCAGCTAAGGATATGGCGGTATTAAGACCATGCGCCAGATTGCTTGCTGTTCAAAAAATTCAATCCACATTGGTTCATGAATTGGGGCACAACTTTGGTTTGCGTCATAATTTCAGAGCCTCGACTGATGAAATTAATTTTTTACCTAAAGAAAAAACAAAAACTCCAGACGTTGTGCAAAGCTCATCAGTAATGGACTATCCATATTTTTCGGCAGATAGACTGATTATGCCTGCACCCTATGACATTGCGGCAATACGATATGGATATGGCAACCAGGTGCAAGTGACAGATGAAGCAACTGGAGCTTCTAAAATTGTAACAATAGATGAGACAATGTCGCTTAAGAAACAAAATCTTGTGAGTAAACTCAAGAATTACAAATTTTGCACAGATGAAGATGCTCCTTCGGAGCTTAGTGCGGACACAAGAAAAATTGATCCACTTTGCAATCGTCACGATGCCGGCGTTACGGCTGACTTAGTTGTCGACAATTTGATTGAGTCTTATCAGAGAACAATTTTACGTTACAATTTTAGAATGAATAAAGCTCAAGCGATATTGCCTCAGGGTTTGGAAATATATAAAGAAGAAAAATACTTTAAGCCAATGAGATTTATTTACTTTAAATGGCGAGATTATGTGAATCAATACGTAGGAGAAGATAAAAAATATTTATCATCTTTTGATGAAAGCCAGTATAAACAAATTTTAGAAAACATGAGCAAAGATAAGCGTTTTGCTAAAGCTTATGCTGAATATAAACCCGCTGCCGATAAGATATTTGATTTTATGTTAAAATTAATGTCCGTTCAGCCAAAGTTTTGTATGGCACGGGATAGTTCTCAGAATATCAAATACTTGGATTTGTCTAACTTGCGAATCGAAATATACAGAGATACGGGTGTTACTATTAATTCTTGTTTTGATGCAGAAGCATTGAAGCTCATGAAAGCTCAAAATTTAACAATGGAGTTTGGTGGCGGATTTTTCAATCAAGACATTCGATTTGATTTATCAGAAGATGCATTAAAAGAACTGACAGACATCTATGGAATTTCTGAAGATAAACGTATGGCAATGGATACTTTGCAGGTACGTCACGAGCTATCAAGAATAATGCGAGAAAGAACATTTCAGCCAAGCATGTTAGATGAGCCTCAGTACAGAATGAGGTTGGTCGCGTTGTTAAGTGATCGTATTTTTAATGGCCCTATTTTACGTGACTTTGGTATTGAAGACGATAGGCGTTTACTTAAATTTGGTTTTGATTTGGGCGGAGGTATGATTGGAGAAAAACCAGATTTATTTGCGCGCAAATTTCTGATTATTAAAAACAGCATGTTAAATCCTGAAGATCCAGTGGCAAGTGCAATTGGTACACAAAGTTTTGAAATTGATGTTCTTTCTGGTGGTGAGGATGTAGGTAAAGAGGATTTTGTTATTGATTTTGGAACAAAACGTATTCGAGCTAAAAAAGAAAATGCTTATGCTTACAAGATATTGGAAAAGGCTGATTACTTGATGAAGCTGCAAGCAAAACCAATTTCTGAAATTAACAAAGCAGGTTACGAGAGTGTTCGTGATGTTAAAGCTCATCTAAAGATGTTGCAAGAATTGTCTGGCA
>CAZMVK010000174.1:0-6754 GCA_964569545.1 uncultured Bdellovibrio sp. | reverse complement strand
CAGCCCTTGATAAGAGGTTACAAGATTTTAGATCGAAGCCAACAACTATAGGGTTAATTATTTACTAACCCTGAGCTTGCGCTAGCTTCATGATGTGCTTCACGCGATCTGAAGGCTGAGCACCTTTTGAAATCCACTCATTTGCTTTCGCTAAGTCCATAACAATTTTTTTGTCTTGGCCTTTAGGAGCTGGATTATAAGTACCTAAAATTTCAAGATACTTGCCAGTCACATATCTGCGGTGATCCGCAACTGTGATACGGTATTTAGGTGCGTGCTTAGTTCCAAAACGTGCTAAACGAATTACTACTGCCATTTTTTTCAATTCCTTTCGAAAACGAACAGAATATTTACAAGTGAGTTGCGTCAAAGGCAAGTGTTAAAACAATGATTTCGAGCTTAGAAAGGAAATTTTCCGCCTCGTCCCATCCCCATCTTCATCATCATGCCCATCATTTTCTTAGATTCTTCGAATTGTTTTACAAATCGGTTGATGTCCTGAACCTGAGTTCCACTCCCTTTGGCAATTCTCTCGCGTCGCGAAGCGTTCAAAACACGATGATCTCGACGTTCTTTGGCTGTCATCGAGCGAATTATTGCCTCTATTTTGCGTATTTCATTATCTGGAGGAGCCATATTCTTCATTTGTTTTGAAAGCTCGCCCATTCCTGGCAAAAATTTCATGACACTTTCAATGCCACCCATTTTTTTAAGCATTTGAATCTGTGATAAAAAATCATCCATAGTGAATTCGTTTTTCATCATTTTTTTGGCAGATTCGCGCGCACTTTTTTCATCAATAAACTCTTGTGCCCGCTCCACCAAGGTTAACACATCACCCATATCCAAAATACGCGAGGCCAAACGATCGGGATGAAACACCTCTAGATTGGCAACTTTTTCGCCAACACCTAAGAACTTGATTGGCACACCCGTCACTTCACGAATACTGAGTGCGGCACCACCTCGCGCATCACCGTCAACCTTGGTCAACACCAAACCAGTTAGACCTAAGCGAGAATGGAAGCCCTCGGCCACACTAACGGATTGCTGACCAAGCATGGCATCTGCTACCAGCAAAACCTCATGAATAGTCGCTATCTTTTTTAATCTTTCTAGCTCTGACATCAATTCATCATCAATTTGCAATCGACCGGCGGTATCTAGAATCAAAACATCGATTTGATTTTCTTTGGCCCAGATCAAAGCTTTCTGTAAAATATCTTCTGGCTTTTGCCCCGCTTGAGAGGGGTAAGCCAACAAATCATTCTGCTTAGCTAAGGTATGCAATTGTTCTATGGCTGCCGGCCTGTAAATATCCGCAGGAACAAGACCTACTCGTTTACCAAATTTTTGTCTTATATATAGAGCCAGCTTTGCTGAAGTTGTGGTTTTACCCGCTCCTTGCAATCCAACCATCATAATCAAAGCAGGTTTTTCTCGCAGATCAATATCAACACTGCCACTCCCTAATGTGGTCACTAATTCATCATGCACAATTTTAATGAATTGCTGACCCGGATTGACACCGTCAATGACCTTGGTGCCAATAGCTTGAGCTTTGATTCGATCAATAAAAGATTTCACTACTTTGAAATTCACGTCTGCTTCCAGCAAACTCATGCGGATTTCTTTTAATACTTCGTCAATATTGGCATCTGAAATCTTATGTTGCCCACGAACTTTCTTAAGACTGGATAAAACTTTTTCAGATAAATTTTCAAACATTTTTCTCTATCCTTTGATTAAAAAATTACCAACGTGTGAACTGTGCTTTGCTCAGCACTCGCTTCGCAAATAAGTATAATATAAACCATGCAACAAAAACCAAACCTGCCGCAGATTGAACCTCAACATCGGATTGACCTAAGACGCTATAGCGCAAACCATTAATAAAATAAAATAATGGGTTCACCTTTGAAAGCATTTGCCAAAACAACGGCAAATGTTCAATGGAAACAAAAACTCCCCCAAGATAGGTCAATGGTAAGATTACAAAAGCACTGATCGCGCTTAACTGATCAAAAGTTTTAGCCCAAAATGCAGCCATCAAACCTATATGACCAAAAACAAGCCCTGCTAAAACAATAAAATACAGAAGCCAAAATGGGTGAGCAATAGCCAGTAATTCTTGGTACTGAAAGAAATAAAAAGCCTCACCAACACTCAAAGTTAAAAAAGCCACCATCGCTCCTCTGACCACAGAAGCTAAGCTATATGCCCATACGATTTGTTGACGCGTCAATGGCAAAATCGCCAGGTCTTCTATGTCGCCAGCAAATTTACTGGATACCAACGACGAGGCCGAGTTCTGAAAAGCATTATTCATCAACCCCATCATCATCAAGCCAGGAATTAAAAATGCTAGATAACGAACACCTGTAACCTCGATATGGCTGCCAAGCGATACTCCAAAAACCAATAAATACAAACCACTGCTGACTAATGGTGTGACTACGGTTTGTACCAATACTTTAAAAAAACGATGACATTCTTTTTTTAACAAAAACCAAAATGAGATCATATGCTGAGCACCTTTACAAAAGCTTCTTCTAAGGTTCCCTCGGTGGTTTTGATATCAACCACGTCCTCGAGCTTCACATTTAATTTCTTCAGTTCTTGCGATAAAAACAGTCCAAATGCTTCCTGTGTTGAACCATGCTGATGATCGACTGAAAAATCATGAGTGATTCCACCGCGTAGATATAAACTGATTTTTTTATGAGTCAGTTTTTCTATGATGTCTCGAGTAGGGCCAACGTATTTAAGCTCACCTTTATTGATGATCCCAACACGGTCACAAAGAGCCTCTGCCTCTTGTAGATAATGCGTGGTCAAAACAATACTGACGCCTTCACTTTGCAGCTCTCGCACAAATTCCCATAATTGATTACGCAACTCAACATCCACACCAGCTGTTGGCTCATCCAATAATAAAATTTTTGGCGAGTGAACCAAAGCCTTCGCGATCATCATTCTTCTTTTCATTCCACCAGAAAGTTGTCGCATCATTTTTTGCTGGTGTTCTGCTAAATTCAATCTTTTTAACAACGCTTGAATTCGATCCTGATTATTATTTATGCCGTAATAACCTGAGTGATAAGTCAGCAACTCTTTCAAATTTAAAAAACCAGAAGAAACTATTTCTTGAGGCACAACACCAATTTGTTTTTTTATAGCGTGTTTTTCACTGTCGACAACTTGACCGAAAACTTTGACTTGGCCTTCGGTGGCTTTTTCAAGAGTGGTGATGATTGAAATCAACGAGGTTTTGCCCGCACCATTTGGACCTAATAAGCCGAAAATTTCGCCGGGTTTGACGTCAAAACTGACACCTTTCAACGCCCAGACATCAGACTGGTAGCATTTTTTTACATTTTCAATCGATAGAGCTGACGTCATTTATGATCACCTCGCCCGTGAAATACTGGTTGCGAATTCCACATCTGGATTCTCTTTTTTAGCCCAATTCAAATCCCATTCTTGATTCAATAAAATCACCGGCTGATCGATCATATCCCGGTAAATAGTAAAATTACCTTTCAAGGTCTCCACCGCCTTATTTTCAGCGGTTCGTGGCCACCTTGCTACCGAGAAAGACAATCTTTGCAAGCGCACTTCGAGATTGTATTCATCTTGCATTCGATGCACGAGCACCTCGAATTGCAATTCACCGACAACACCGATGATCGGATCCTGCGCGCCTATGAGAGGGTCAATGAAAAGCTGAATAGCACCTTCTTCTGAAAGATGATTTAATGCTTCCTGCATTTTTTTTCTTCGCATGGCATCTTGCACAGTCATGCGAGCAAAAAGTTCTGGCGCAAATTTAGGAATGTCTTCAAATTTCATCACTCGTTCAGAGGACACACTGTCGCCAATAGCAAAATGACCGGTGTCGGCAACTCCGACAATATCACCGGCGAAAGCCTCATCAACAGTGGCTTTTTCATTGGCAATAAATTGATTGGAGTATGACAGACGCAAATCTTTTTCTTCGCGAGAATGTTTTACCTTCATGCCGCGCTCAAAACGTCCTGAGCAAATGCGAATAAAAGCTATTCGATCACGATGTCTTCGATCCATATTAGCTTGAATTTTAAATACAAAACCAGAAAAATTACTGTCCAGAGGGCTCATCGCCTGAAGCTCACCAAATACCTTGTTGGTTTCATTTCGCGCTTGAGCCAGACGAGGTTGCACACCAGGAGCAAACTGACAAAAGAATTGCAGAAAAATATCCACGCCAAAATTTTGTTTGGCCGAACCAAAAGTCACTGGACTGATTTCACCTTTTAAGAATTTTTCCGGATTAAAAGGTGGCAATACACCCTCGATCAAATCCAGCTCTTCACAAACCTGCTCATAAAGCTCTTCGGAAACATAGCTCTTCCATTTCTCATCTCGATGCCCACTGACTGGGATCACCGTCACCTCGTCACCCTCTCGGCGCTGATCATACAAGATGATTTCTTTTTTCAAACGATTGTAGATTCCACGAAACCGTTGCCCAATACCAATCGGCCAGGTCACTGGATAACAACTCATTTTAAGAGTGGATTCAACCTCGTCAATTAAATCTAGCGGAGCTTTACCTTCTCGGTCCAACTTGTTGATAAAAGTGAATATAGGCACATTTCTATAACGACAAACTTCGTACAGTCGCTTTGTACGTTCTTCGACCCCTTTAGCGACGTCGATCAACATGCAGGCACTGTCGACGGCCATTAAAACTCGGTAGGTATCTTCGGAAAAGTCTTTATGTCCCGGCGTATCCAATAAATTTACGCGTAATTTAGAATAATCAAAAGTCATCACCGAAGACGTTATCGAAATACCTTTTTGTCTTTCAAGCTCCATCCAATCCGAGGTCACAGCCTTGGTTCCAGATTTACCTTTGACCTCGCCAGTTTCGTGGATGACTCCGCCATGATAAAGCAATTTTTCTGTCAAAGTCGTTTTCCCTGCATCCGGATGAGAAATGATAGCAAAGGTTCGTCGACGATTGATTTCTTGAGCATAAGAACCGGTTAACAACATGGCATTATCCTATTAATTAATAAAATCACAGTTCTACATGAAAACACTGGACGAAGCTAGCGAGTTTGGCTAAACACAGCACCTTGCGTCCATCAGATTTGGAGTCTGAAAAGGAGAAAAATGGAACACAAAAAAACACAAGCGCCTGCTGAAGCGAATGACAATCAGTATTTTATTACTACCTTTTATGCTTTCCTACCTGTGCTAGAAAGACAGGCAGGAAAAACTTTAGAACAAGTCAAAACAGAGATCGAAGAAATAGCAAAAAAGTTGGACTTGCTTGGTTTGCTTATCTTAGGCAACGAAGGTTTCAATTCAACATTAGCAGCTCCAAACCTTGAAAATCTGAATGCTTGGAAGAATTGGATTAAATCCTACTTTCAGTGTGACAATATGTTGTTTAAAAATTCATATTCCCCCAAAGCACCGTTTCGCCTTTTTAAAGTTAAAATTCGCGAAGAAATTGTCACGCTTGGCACCCCAGAGCTTCAACCTGAAAGTGCGCAAAATCATCATTTGTCGCCAGAACAGTGGAATGAAACTCTACAAAATGAAGATGTGTTATTGATTGATACTCGAAACTGGTATGAAACTAAAATTGGTACATTCAAAGGCGCCATCAACCCAGGCATTGACCAATTCACTGAATTTCCACAATGGCTTGAACAACAAAATTACTCTAAAGATAAAAAAATGCTTATCTTTTGCACTGGTGGAATTCGCTGTGAAAAAGGTATTTTAGAATTGCAACGCCAGGGATATGATAATGTTTATCAACTTGAAGGCGGAATCCTGCGATATATCGAAGAATTTCCAAACAACCAATTTGACGGCGAATGTTTTGTCTTTGATCGCCGGGTGGCTGTGACTCAAGAGCTAGAACCTACAACTCGTTACCTTCTTTGCCCACATTGCGGACAACCATCAGAAATTAAAATTACCTGCAAGAGATGCGATAGCGAGGTATTGATCTGTGATCAATGCGTAGAAAAGGCAGGAGCCAAAGACACTTGCTCCAAACATTGCAACCATCAACTTCAACTGCATCCAGGACGTAAAGGTCCGAAGCAAAAGTAATCGAGCAAAACTAGACCTTGGATTCAAATTAGCAGACCTAAAATTGAATCAGAGAACCTAAAAACAGACAAAAAATAGACCTAGCAGAGCGGCAAGAAGTGTTTTTCAAGAGCCTGTTAGAAAAAAGCTATCCTATAGTCGCATAATCTCTCATAGCTATTTGCTTGATCGCAATTTGACTTGAACTCATTTGCGACTTCACCAGTAGCTTAGCTGGTTGAATTAAGATTCGATATCGAATTCAGGGACAGATTCCCTGACGGCTGTTTTTAATCTTCAGTGAATATTTTCTTTGATATCAATGCGATCATCTTCAATACTAAAAGACATGAAAAACAACATTGATTTATCAACAGAACAACAAAGCCCATCCAGCTCGACAAATTCACTGACGCAAGCAACAGCCCAGCCATTAATACACGTCAATAATGTTCACAAAAGCTACCCTATGGGAACCACTACAGTCCAAGCTTTACGTGGAGTGACTTTGCAAATTCAAAATTTGGAAAGACTTCCGAATCTGGGAATGTTTTGCCTGTATGTATCCATTCTTTATGTTCCGGTGTGGCTCCTTTATACCTTATGGTATGGCAACTCCATTGAAAGGCGATGGTCTCGAACGGCCGCATGCCCCGGT
>CAZMVK010000173.1:6350-6812 GCA_964569545.1 uncultured Bdellovibrio sp. | reverse complement strand
CGATCGCCTCATAGATATACGAATCCGAGGACCGAATTTTTGAAGACCTAGGGCTGAGAAACCTTGGCTGCTTTTTTTAAAGCTTCGTCGATGATCAACTCTCGTTCAATTCGATAAAACAAAACCATCTCTTCGAATCCATCGCTTTTCAAAGTTTCTGGTTCAGAAAAAAAATCTCTCTGTTTTTGCACAACCTTTTGCACCACAACACGAACACTGTCGCGGCCCTCAGTCTTTCCTTTGACCATGCTGATAACTATTTTAGTTCTTAATCCAGCTGATGGCTGAGTCTCAACGCCTGGCAAAACAAAACCATCTTCATTTTTAACGAACTCGGACTCTAGAGCTCCGTGGTCCATATTATTGACTGCTATGGGATATTTTAACGCCAACTGTGCCGCACGCCAGACTCGGTCATAACTTTGATAAAAAACTTTGTCGTGAATCCTTTTCTTAGGATGG
>CAZMVK010000173.1:0-6340 GCA_964569545.1 uncultured Bdellovibrio sp. | reverse complement strand
AATAAAACTAAAAAGAGCAAGCATCCTGATAATACTTGCTCCAAAATTTTCTGCAAAATTTGTTTTTTGCAAAAAATAATTTTATTTTCAGGGAGAGCCCTCATCTGACCGCCCCACTTGAAAGATTATTTGCAAAACAGTTTAATAAATTAGAAGTCTGTAAATGTATGCGTAGCATAACTCATATCTTCAAACATTGTTGGTCCCATTTCAACATCTCTTGCGAGGATTGATGACAAAAATGAAACTTCCCAACGTTTTTTATTTGGTTTGCCTTCAGCTGTGGGATCTTCGAAACGCTCTGCAGTTTGTTCTCCTGATTGTTCTTCTTTGCTTGGCCATGTCGGCAACTGCACGTGGTTCAACCAGACGTTCGAATAGACTTCCCACTGACGACTGACGTTCTCTTTGGATTGCGAGTCGGTGACCACATTTGATAACACTGCATAAAAACCTTGAGCTGCAGCATCTGGACCCACCGCGCGTGGAGTATCAATCGTAAATTCTCGTTCATTCACAACTCGCGGCCCTGGGGTTAATGCCATGACCTCAGGGGTAATATTTGCAGCAAAAGGTAAAATGCTGGCACTCAGCTGTCCGACTCCAGAAGCTAAATTATTCATTTCATTTTTTCTTTTCACAACCACCAACACCAAAGAGCTGCCGCTGTTAACAGTTAGATTCATCGATGAACGCGGAGCCATTGTTTTAATATCCGTCGGCACCATTTCACCTTGATATAAGCTGAGCGGAATAACCATTGCCACCTGATCAGCAGGAAAATCACTCATTTTAATTGTTCTTGTTTGCGAAAACGAAAGATCGGTCACGGCGATGTCTTGATTCTGAGTAGGCAAAGAAATGCTGACATCTTTCAACGATCCACCCATGATTTTAAAATCATTAACCACACTCAACATCGAACCACCATTTTGCATTTGGTCGACAACTTTGTTAAATGGAAATTGCCCACGAATGCCCATCACTCGTTTATTGCCCTTGGCCGGAAAATACATACGATAAATTGGCTTATCCAAAGTCACTGAAAACAAACCATAATTTTCTTTTTGTTTTGGCAAGGAAACATTCGACGGCAAATTGATAGTGTTTCCATAAATCGAAATGGTGTCAGTTTCTGGGCTGATCAACATGCCAACATCAAATGTAAATAAATCTTGTTTTTTCACGATTGGCATCAGCAAAGAAAAATCAACCAGGTCATCCCCATTTTTAATTTGGTAACCGGTGGTCTGACCTTTCAATTCGAACTGTGTTCCGCCATCTGCATATCGCAGTTGAAAATTTTTATCTTGCGGTTTTTGATTAAAATAAGTCACGCGCACAAAACCCGGAGCTGAAATAGTCACCGGCTGTTCATCCACCCAAGCACCCGGTGCTGTCAGCGTTCCAGAATCATCTGCTGTTAACAAATTTCCTGTAAAGGGTTTGTTTTTCGCAGAACCTATGAGCACTTGAGCTTTGGCAATCGGCTCACCTGCCGCTGTCAAAATGCGCAGCTTTGCAGCGGCATTTGGCTGCTCGTCCATAGAGAACAAACCAAACCAACTGGATTTTGGCTCTGGCTCAGGAGGTTTTTTATCACTGTCTTTGGAACAAGCCGTTAAAAACGCCAAGCAAATAGGCAATAGGCAGCTAATAATTCTTTGGTTCACAAATTCCTCCTTGAGTCCGTTCATGTTCTGTTCAGCTTCGCGCTTATCCCGCTCGCTAGCCTGCGCTCTGCATTTTCATTCTGCATTCTCATTCTGCATTCTGAGCTTTGTTCTTTTCGTTAAACCATTTCTTTGATTCAACTCTTTCCATGAGCGAATCTTTCTTTTATCAATTGCAAACAGAGTTGGCACTCTAGTCAACTATTAAGAGGTCCTCAGTATCTTTGGTCGATGACATTATTTTGAAGGGGTTGACATTGGATTGTCGAAAGACTAGAACTATCACCTCAAGTCCAAAGTCATAACGCGGTGGGGTAGCTCAGCTGGTTAGAGCAACGGAATCATAATCCGTAGGTCGGCGGTTCAAGTCCGCCTCTCACTACCAACTTTCTTTGGGTCTTTAGATGCAAAATTCTTTGCATCATTTTTTTGTGTAGCTTTTTGTTTAGCCTTTTTAAATAATTCAGCATGAAGCATTTCGAACATTCCACGAGGATTCCGTGAATAAAAACAAAAATCTTACTGGACTTTATTATTCTAAAATTACCAAATCACTCAAATATCTCGATTACAGTTATCAACGAACTTTACATATGCCATTAAACCCATCGAAAATGAATGATAGCGAATTAGAGGCTTGGGATAGCTTTGCATCACGATTCGCTAGAACATCTGATATTTTTTTAAGTAAATACATCAAAGCTTTTCTGTTACAAGATGACCCCGCTTATGACGGAGGCTTCGTTGACCAGCTTAATCGGGCTTGCAAGTTGGGATTAATTGAAAATGTTGAAACCTGGATGGAAATTCGTCAGCTGAGAAATGCAACTGTCCACGAATACAGCGATCAAGATTTAGAAAAGATTTTTGAAAAATTCCGTAAGTTTTCACCACTGCTTCTGGCTCTGCCACAGAAATTAAAATATGAGACTGAGCAATAAAGAAATCGCAGCCATTAAATACGCATTCCAAAATACACTTACGATGCCTTTTTCATTGTACTTATTTGGCAGTCGGACTGACGACCTAAAAAAAGGCGGCGATATAGATCTTTTGATTCTTGTCGACACTGAATACAAACAGATTGTGGCCGAGCTTAAAAGCAGAATACGATTGCAGATTTTCGAAAAAATTCCAGAGCAGCGAATTGATATGACTGTTGCCACCTGGGATGAATCTAATAATGATCCTTTTTTATGCGACATCATGCCTGATACCATAAAAATACTTTAAAAATATATCGAGATAGAACTTTCGGACAAAAAATGACCAACTAGACATAGTTCTTATTTTTTTCGGCGGCGCCATCCACTGCGATTAACTGGCAAAATAGAGAACAAACCAAAAAACTCCCAGCCAAAACGAATTTCGATATTCGAGTTTAAGAAATTTTGTGTCCCAGAGGTGGTGGTGCCAGATCTTGTAAAATCATATTTCAAATCCTGATACTGACCAAACCAATACACTCCTAATTTAAATCCATTATCAAAATGCCTTGAAAGCCCAACGGAACCATCAAACATCAAATTAGATTTGGCTGAAAAATCGTAACTGCCCATTGATTTTGAGCTCAACACTGATTGATATCGCAGCATGAATTCATATTCGTATTGCGGGCTCCATATATAATTTATTTTCATACCGACTGACGCGTTAGTCATTTCATTATCGACTAGGTTTACCACACCATTAGTATCGTCGGTCGACAAAAATGGCGTTTGGTGTGTTTGCACGCCCAACAACAAAGTATAATTTAAATCTTTAGATGATGAGATTTTTCTTTGATAATCCAAACTCATCGTTTTCCAACTAAAATTATCTTTATCAATTGCTGTCGCGCCTGTCTTGCTGATTTTTCCTGGTAAATCATGATACTGAAATTCGATATTTGATTTCTCACTGACTCTGACATTAGCACCATAACTTGTGCTTGGCCCTGTCATTGTTGAAAACTCACCAGTCTCAGTTGTCACTGAACTTGATTGCGTAAATTTTAAATAATCAAAGCCTGCACCACCCCAAACATAAAACATAGTCTCTTGATGTTTTTCTTTTGGCTGAATTGGTTCTGATTCTAATATCAACAGCTCAGGTTCTGGCTCTGGATCTAGCTTTTTCTCGACAACTAAAGCCTTTGGCGGCTCACGTGGAACGATTGTTTTGACTTCGACAGTTTCTACATTTGAAAATTGCGAAAGCGGCCAATCACTTGAGCTTAAACTGCGTAAACGAATAAATTTCATTCCAGGCTCTGCCATTTTTAACATATAAGATTCACCACTGACTTTGACTGTTAAAACATTGGCAAAACTGTCATCCGTGGCAATTTGAATTTCACTCTTACGACTTGAAAAATGATTTTTCCATCTGACAATGAGCTCAGCGCCTTCATTCATATTTTGATTTATTTTAATTGGTTTTAAGATTGGCGCTGGCAAAACAATTTGGACCTCTGAAGCCGATGACATTGCTTGATCAGATTTTTGATCTTCCAAAGCTTTTCTATACACGGATAGCCTAATATAAAACAACCCAGCTCTTGCTTTTTGCCAATGCCAACTAATGAAATCATTTTTGTCTATTTCTAACTTGCTGGCCTTGAATTTATCTTTGAATTCTAGCAAATGAAAATCATCAAATTCTGAAATCTCAATTTCATATTCATCAGCACCATCAACTTTGCTGAACTTAAACTCTGGAGATGAGGTGAAAACAAATCCACTTGGAATTTCTTTTCCCATTGCATATCCACCATCAAGCATAAATTGAAATTTATCTTTTACAAAATGCGGTCGATCCAAAGGCGCTCTTGCAATGATTAATTTTTGTTTTATAGCCAATGCCGAAACCACCGGCAATGGTTTGTTCTCAACAACTTGAAAAGTTTTTTCTTTCGCCGAATTCAACGTAGGAATAGACACAATTTCTTTCACTGGAAGAGTTGTCGTTGTTGTAGAACTTGTTGTTGTCACAACAATCGGAGCAATTACCTGCAATTGTTTATCTGTCTGCATATTTGCTGATTCAGCAACAACAACGGCAAGTGTTGTCGAAGTTGTAGGGACAGTACTGACAGTTGTAGTAGTCGTCTCAATGATAGGCGCAGTTTTCTCATCAGATTCATTGGCAACAGTTCTTGAAGCTGGGGCTTCAGCAGCCGTTGACAACGACGGCATTACAAAATTTTGTTTACCTTTTAAAATCAATGTTGCAGTTTGTGAAATTAAATCTTTACGACCTTCAAATTTTGAAGTGACTCGCCAAAAGTATTCACCTTTTTTAAGATTAGATAAAGAAACCTCTGACTTTTGAGATTTTTCGCTAGCAATAATTTGATTAAATTTATCGTCCTCTGCCAATTCAAAAAGATAAGACTGACTAGATGTTGGATCAATCCATGAAAACTTATACGGCTCTTTGGTTTGATTTTTATAATTAAACTCTGTCTCGAGCTCTGAATATTTTTGCACCACAGGCGGCAACAACTGCTCAAATGAAAAATTCGATACCGGACTGTTGATGGTGGAATCTTTATCGACTCGCACTCGCCAAAAATAGACATTGCCAGGTTCTAATTTCAGTTGAGATTGATAGACCTCTCCACCGATTTTGTACATACTTGTTTTTTGCAATTCTGTTTTAAACTGTGGGTCAGCAGAAACCTCTAAAATAAATTTTTTGTTATTTAGATTATCACCTTTTGCCGACCAACTGAACTGAACCTTATTTTCGTTGAGCCAGACTGTGGATCCGGCAACTGGCTCATTTAAATAAATCTGTAACGGATGAACTTCAATTTTTTCTAGAGTGATTTTAGCTTCGTTATTTGCTTTGATAATAACTTCTTGTGGTTCAGAAGCTGGCAATGGTGGCGTCACAACAGTTTGAGCTGTTTTTAATTGCTCATTCGTATTTTGCTTGTCCTCTTGTTTTGTTTCTTGCTTTGCTTCTTGTTTGGAATCTGAATTAGTTTCTTTCTCGACATCAGACTGTGCCACATTCTTTTCTTGAGGTGGAAGTTCTTTCACATCTGAAGTTTTCACCCTGGCTTCACCCTGGCTTCACCCTGCAATACCACGATTTTCATCGAAGTTTCACTGGTTGAATTCAATTTTACAATAGTGTCATCACCATTGATCTCAGTGATTCGACCTTTTTGTCGGACAACTAATTTAACACCTTTTTGTACCTCACCAAGAAATCCCCCATCTTTTAATTCACTATCGATGGTATTTTCTCGGCTCGATAAAACAATCAAGCTATTTGGTTCAACGGTAAATTTTTGTTTGTTTTTAATATTCACAACAGCCGTTGAACCAGAACCAGTAAACAACCTGTCATTTGTGTAAATATTAATATCACGATCAACTTGATTCCAATCAGTTTCGGACTCTGTACGAATACGAACATCATGCCCTGATGGTTTAATAAAACCTAAGGACTTGCTTTGGTCCTCGAATCTAATAATTTGATCGCTTGGTGCAAATAAATAAGCAGCACTGCAAACAGCGGCGACAGTTGCAGATAATAAAAATATTTTTTCAGCTTTACTAAATCGAGAGGTCATCACTCTGCAATTCGGATATTGCACAGCGATTCTTAATAGTTAATGGCAGCAATTCCGTATGAATCAATTTGAGCCGCAGCCAAACAGCTGATTTTAGTTG
>CAZMVK010000172.1:0-6829 GCA_964569545.1 uncultured Bdellovibrio sp. | reverse complement strand
TCAAATGATCCACTCCTGCACGTTTGGCATTGTCTTTAGCCGCCTGTAACACTCGACGATCAATATCATAACCATAGAATTTAAAATCAAGATCTGGCAACTCTGCATCAGCGGCTTCATCTAAAACCTTACCCCAAACATTTTCGTCAAAACCTTTTAGATCCATAAATCCAAAATGTTTACGGTGCGTACCTGATGCCATTTTCATAGCCATCATTGCAGCTTCAATCAAAATAGTTCCTGAACCACACATTGGATCAACGATTGGCGATTTGCCATCCCACTCTGCCAAACGCAACAAACCAGCTGCTAAATTTTCTTTCATTGGCGCAGGACCGGCTTCTTTGCGATAACCGCGCAAAAACAAAGAATCTCCACTGGTGTCGACTAAAACGTGAAAATGATTTCTCACACCTTTGACATAAACACGCATATGCGGCTGATCGTTATCAATATCTGGTCTGGCATCATATTGTTCACGAAACTGGTCAGCAATTGCATCTTTGGATTTCATCGCCACAAAACGCTGATCTTTCATCGCACAATCAATAACGCTGGCTTCAATTTTAAAAGTCTGATCGACATTGATATATTTAGTAAAGTCATGTTTGAGTAAATTATAATAAAGATCTTCAGGCTTATAAGCTGGAAAATCCAAGACAGGTTTTAGAATTCGAGAAGCTACTCGCGAATGCAAATTGGCACGATAAACACCAGCCCAATTTGTATCAAAGAAAACTCCGCCAGAAAATTTACGCAGACCCGAAAACCCCAATTCAATCAACTCTTGCTCAAGAACATCAACTAAACCTGTTGCCGTTGAAGCTAAAAACTGGGGCATTCAAACTCCTATCTAAGTATCACGATAGCGAGGACCGCCTCCACCCTCGGGAACAGTCCACTCGATATTTTCGAAAGGACACTTGATATCACACGTCTTACAATGAATGCAATTTGTGTAATTGATTTGTAAATCATACTTCGAATTTTCCTTACTCGAAGCGACCATTTCATAGACATTCGCCGGGCAGAAATGTGTGCACGGAGATTTGTATTTTGGCTCACAAACTGTGCGACAGATATCCCCATTTTGCAGCAACAAGTGATTCGGAGAATCCTCGTCATGCATAGTGCCGGTTAAATACACCGAGCTCAGTTTATCAAAAAACAACTGACCGTCTGGCTTTGGCAATTCAGCCAGAGCCTCAGTAAAACCATCAGGCCCCCACAAATCAACAACAGGTTCAGTCGCTTGAGCATCCGTGTGGCAAGGCATATTGTCGACCAAACCTCGCCCACCTGTAAGCTCTTGTATAGCAATCAAAGGCAGCGATGCAAAAATTCCCTTGCTCAAGGTTTGGTGGAAATTTCGCACTTTGTACAAATCTTTTTTGATAAAACTGTCATGAACTTTTTTCTCATAAGCCGCTGTCGTTTCAGGCGAAGAGTCTTGCTTCAAAATAGATGTCAAAGCTGTTTCTGCGGCTAACATTCCAGATTTCATCGCTAAATGAATACCCTTTAACTTTTGCACGTCAACCATGCTGGCCGAGTCCCCGCAAACCATCCAACCATCACCCGAGAGTTTAGGCATTGAATACCAACCGCCAGCCGGCAAGGTTTTACCACCATAAGAAATGACTTTTCCGCCCTTTAGCATTTTTTGTAAAAATGGATGAGTTTTCAATTTTTGCAATTCACGATGCGGATCCAGCAACGGATCTTGAGAATCCAAATACGCAACCAAACCTACAACAATACGGTCCTGCGGCAACGTATAAATAAAGGTTCCACCAATGCTCTTTGATAAAGGAAAACCCATGGTGTGAATCACACGCCCTGGTTTTACTGTTCCAGGAGGCATTTGAATCACTTCTTTCACACCCTCTTCAAAAACCTCAGGATTTTTCCCTGCTCGGAGATTTAACTTTTTACTCACTTGCTTAAATAATGACCCGCGAGTGCCCTCAGCAAAAATCACCAATTTAGATTTTAAAATCAATCCCGGCTCAAAATTAGCTTTTGGATTGCCATTTTTATCCCGCCCCTTATCGCCCGTGCGCACTCCAACAATTTTTTGTCCATCGTACAAAGCCTCAACCGCCGCGAATCCTGGGAAAATATTGATTCCACGCGCCTCACATTTTTCACCCAACCAACGATTCATATGTGACAAAGAAACAATGTAATGTCCTTCATTATGAAATGGAGGAGGGGTTACCGGTAATTTAATATCCCAACTGTCACCCAAGTAATGAACTGCATCTTCAACAACCTCAGCCTCGATCGGGCATCCTTCTGCCGCATAAGCCGGATAAAGCTCTTGCAATGCAATTGGATTTAAAACAGCTCCAGAAAAACTGTGAGCTCCAATCTCAGCACCTTTTTCTAAAACCACAATCATTTGCTCAGGTATTAACTCAGCTTTTAACTGACCAGACTGAACGGCTTGATTGTGCTTTTCAATTTGTTGTGACAAGTGCAAAGCACACGACAGTCCCGCTGAGCCCCCACCGACAATCAGCACATCCACATCCATTTGTTCACGGTTAACACCCGCTGGTAAATCTTGATTCATCACAACTCCTTAATAAAAAATCTAATCTTCAGAGGCCTCTGCCGCCGGTGCATCTTCATGATTCTCTGAGGGGGGAGATACTTTTCGGTTCACAACACTCAGCTGCGATTGAACCTTTAACGGCTCTTCGTCCACACCACCCACGTATAATTTTTTTTTCGCTTTATTTCGCATTTCAAGCTCTTCAGGGGTCATCAAAACGTGAGTAGACTGATTTCCAGCTGCCAACAACCGCCCGCCTATTAACAAGCAAAATAAAAAAATCGCAAACCCGAAAGTAAAAGTATTTTTTTTCACAGATTCCGTCCTTGCACGCGCAAATCACTAGTTCATTTAGACTAGCGAAAAACACAAGAACCTGCGAGTAAAATAATTGTTTTTATTATGAAAACGAAAGACAACCGACCTTCAACAACAAATGACTCAGCCCTTTGCTTGAGTCCATTGTCGACGATGATTTTTCATCGGGATTTGCTTGCGAACTTGCTGAATTTTAGAGCGCAACAACTTGGTCACCATTACCTCTGGCCCATCTGTCTTTGCCATCATCTCAACCTGTCCCCACGGATCAATCACCAAACTATGGCCGAAGGTCTCGCGAAAAGAATCTTTTGAAACTGCCTTGGCACCATGATGTTTTCCCGCCTGCGCGGCTGCGATAACGTAGCTTTGCGTCTCGATTGCGCGCGCTCTTAACAAAGTCTCCCAATGCGCAAGACCCGTCTTTACAAGAAATGCTGCTGGAACCAGCAAAGCATCAACATCATGGCGTGAATAATAAGAATAAAGATCTGAAAATCGCAAATCGTAACAAATACTTTGTCCAAAATTCCAACCATTCAAGTCAATCATTTGTGCGGACTCACCATGGGAAAAGACATCGGACTCACGAATCGGAGCCTGACCAATCAGATTAATATCAAACAAATGAATTTTTTCATATGTGCTTTGAACCCGACCATCCGGAGAAATCAACACAGAAGCATTGGTTAACTTATTATGTTTTTTTAACGGCACAGAACCCAAGTGCAGATAAATATTTTTTTCTTGAGCCAAATTTGCCAACTCTGCAAAGGCCGCATCTGAGAGCTCTACACCTGGAATTTTTTCCCCCTCCAGAACACGCATGTACAAACAGTTTTCTGGAAAAAAGGCGACTTTGGTTTCATTCGGAATTTTTGATAATAAATTTGTAATTTGCAAAACATTTTCAGACACATCATCAACCGAGGTCATCTGACAAACTGCAATTGGCAACTCGGTAATTAAACTTTCCACAGACATAAAACTCCAACATAATATAAGAGCTTATTTTAAGAATTTTCTAGAGACTTTCGTCAACAGTTGAAACACGAGCATCGCTAATATCCTTGCAGTTCCAATTGGATTTTTCCAAGTTCGACTGTATGTTGCGCAACACATCATAACATCGACCTTTCCACTTGCTATCTGCAACTGTGCTTTCAACGCCAGCTTTGATGTAACTGACTGTGCAACCTTCTTCTTTTTTAGAGCTTACTTGGATTGTTCTAACATCTTTGCCGTGTCGGCAAATTAAATACGAGATATTCTTTTTAGCTGTCGTCGACAAGTCGACCACCAAAGCATTTTTATCTTCGGTTGCATCAGCAGGACTGGACGCCTTGTCCTCTGCAAAAGCTGTCAGCGCGAAAAAGCCTAATAATAAAATGGCCGCTCTTTTTTTCATATACAAGCTCCCTTGTCATATTTTGATACGGCACTTTTGTAACAAAACTAAACTAGCCCCTGGTCCACATTTTACAAAACCAGCGAGATCATGCTCACTTATATATCATTTTATTTAAAGGCTTGCAGCGTAAATAGATCTTAGACCTGTAAAAAAACAAAAAGCCAGACGTTGATCGCCTGGCTTTAAGATTTCAAACCTAAAATGTTAATTAAAACTATGCAGATTTAGATTTAGCTTTAGAAGCTGCTTTTTTCTTAACAGGCGCTTTTGCTTTAGCTTTGCTCTCAACCAATTTAACATTTGAATAAGAAATGTATGCTTCAGCCTGCTTCAAACCATCTTTTTTGTCAAAATGAGTCATCATTTTAACACCTTGAACTTTAATTTTTAAAGTTTTGCTGTCTATGGCAAGAACTTGCCCTTTTTTACCTTTATCAGAACCAGTAATAACCTGAACTGTGTCGCCTTTACTGATTTTTAATTTCATTGCCATTTTATGCTCCCTTATCAATTCTTAATATTTTTTTTAACTCTTCTTCAATTTGCCTAGCAGTCACAGCCACAATACACAGAAAGCCAAATAGGGAATCAATCCCCATTTCAAATCTAAAATATTGCAAACCACGAAATTCAGATTGTGATCTTCTAAATACAGAGCTCATCATTGCATTGGCAAAAATCAATAACTCTGGCCTCAAAAAGAACCCAAAAACTATTGCGCCGTGCAATAATTACTTGCTTTTAGCCTTCATTTTACGACGAATGCGACATTTTACTTCTAAGGCTTTCTTAGATAAGATGCCGTCATTTTGGTTCAAAATGAAAGAATCAAATCCACCAACATGTTCCATATCTCTAATAGCGCTAGTTGCAATTTGCAAACGCACCATTTGATTTAAAACACGACTGAAAATTCGTTTCTTTTGCACATTAGGTTGTGCAACAGATTTAGTTTTAATGTTTGAGTGACTGACCAAATTTTTTACAACTGGGCCTTTTCCGGTTAATTCACAGCGACTCATGAGCTTTCCTCCGTAAGAATGCAACTGTGTATCGAAAAAGAAGCTTGTTGGCAACAGTAAATTCAAGTATATGTAGTCCCTCTTTTAATGATTAAACCAAATAGTTATGTACGAGGTAGAAAATGAAAAAAAATAGCCGCAGCAAATACAGACAAGAATTCTCTGGAGACCACTTTTTTGATTATAAAGACGCGGTCAGCCTTTCTCGCTTTATCGGCGATGCTGGAAAAATCACTCCCGCTAGAATTGCTAAATTAAGCTTAGCTCAACAGAAAAAAGTTGCAGCTGCAGTTAAAAAAGCAAGAAATCTTGCTTTACTTCCAAATGGCACAGACGCTTACGATACTTTCCCACGTAGCGAATCTTTGTCTCCAGTACCTTTCGAAATTTAATCTAAACAAGAATACAAAAAGCCCTGAAATAATATTTCAGGGCTTTTTATTTGCGCATTGGGACTTTTTCCTATCGGCACTTCTTGCGTTCGTTCGCCTATTCTCATCCCAAAGAACGGCAAAAACCAACAGAGAATGGTTGAATTTTCTATTGGCTTCATATTCAGAAATATTTAAATTAGTGGTGGTGACCGCCGTCTACACTTCCGTCGACAGTCAGAGCATAAACTTGCGTTTCAGACTCTGTTTCATTTTTAATAGTTACACGTAAATCCCAGTCACCGGCCATTAAGAATTGAATTTTCCTCACTCGATATACGCCAGGCAACTCTGCGCCATTTGTATCAAAAACTTTTTCCGTTTTGGTTGGCGAAGAACCGTGCCCCATGCTTGGCATAAACAATTTAACTGCCACATCAAACGGAATCGCCGCCGGCATGTGAGTGTTGGGATTCATAAAAACTATGCGTAAAATAGACTCAACGCCTTCCTGTGGCCCTTGCTCCCAGCTTAAATGCGCGTGATAACCACTGGCCGCAAAAACCAAGTGTGCATCAGGCTTTGCGCCATGATCTGGACTGGCAAAAACAAACAATGGGGTTAGCATCATTGTTATAACTCGTAATATCTGTTTCATTTTTTTCTCCTTTTTTATGTTCTCAATTTAATCTCATAAAATTTATGCCGCCATAGACACATTTAAACACTTTATTAAAAATAATTAGTTCTCATTTCAAAATTACCCATTACTTCAAACTACCAAATTGACATGCCCCTTTGCTGCACACAATTGGAATCAATCTAAATATATTTTTTTAATTTTCTCTGCAAACTCTGACGGTGCAAACCTAAAGCTTTTGCAGCTCGTGAAATATTGCCGTCATTTTGCAACAGAACATAATCAATATATTCGTGTTCTATTTGTGACAACGAAGGAATTTCAAATTCATTTACACTCATATTTTTTTGCCCTAACAAGGCCTGTTCAATTTGTTTAAAACTTGCAGGTTTCGTCAAATAATCAATCGCACCTTTTTTAAGTGATTCAATGGCCGTTTGAATACTTCCGTACCCAGACAAAACAACAATACGACAATCAGGGGATTTATTTTTTAATTTCTCAATA
>CAZMVK010000171.1:0-6854 GCA_964569545.1 uncultured Bdellovibrio sp. | reverse complement strand
CACCTGGGAATGGCGCAAAGTTTTTTTCGTCAAGAAAGTAAAATTTCTCAGCGAAGATTCACCGCTGCTGAAAAAATGCAAGTCCTGGCCAAAATAGCTAAAACATCTGTACGACAAGCACAAGCAATCACAATCTCTTTGTCATCAGCCCCTGAACAATTACGACCTGAAAAAATCAAACCTATTTCTGAAGATTTTTCGGAACTGCGAATCACTATCTCATCAGAGCTAGAAAATAAAATTCACAAACTCAAAGGCCTGTTGGCGCACAAACATTCCGGCGGTATTTCAACGGCCGAACTGCTCAACCTGCTATGCGATTTGGGACTGCAGAAATGGGATCCATGTTTGGAAAAAGAAAGCAAAACCGCGACGTCGCGGAACAATTTAATTGAGTTATCAAAACAGACACCGAAACCACAAACAAAGACGCCGGCGCCGGTAATTCAAAATCCCACATCATCCGTACGAAAAATATCAACCAGCCAGCGTCGACAAATCTGGCAAAAAGCCCACGGGAAATGCCAGAACTGCGGCTCGCAATACGCTTTACAGATTGACCATTGTTTGCCGATCGCTCTTGGTGGTGATTCTGCAAACGAAAACCTGCGATTGTTGTGTCGTCAATGCAACCAGAGGGCCGCGATCCGCCAATTTGGAGTTGAGAAAATGGCTGGTTGCATTGCTAAGGGATCTGATTGATGAGTGATTCAAAAAAGGTATAACTCGTAAATATAACTGGATTTGACATCTAGAATTTATCTTTCCCTGGCTTGAATCCTTATGTTACCTAAACTCCTTCGAGTTCGAGCATGAGTCTGGCTACTGGTAAAATAAACTGGGTTTTTGTTATGCTTTTTATGCTTTTGATATGGCAATCAACTAAAAAAACTATAAAGCTAGATCGGATCCTGAAACCCTAAGCGGCAGAAATGTTCGATAGTGTCCTGCAGATTCAAAACCTTCCATGTCTTCAACTTTGTCGACCAAGTTTTGAATGGATTCCTGGTCGCTTTTTAGTTTCTTCAAAATCATTAAGCGCATGACGATTTCAGTGTTGCAGTCAATTCTAGCTGCGGATTTCTTTTTTTCCTCCCAGCGCATGACAGACTGGTGCTTTACATTTAAAAATTTCGCAAATTCACGAAGAGACATACCCAGGTGATTACGGATGAATTTAACCTGATTTCCGCTCAAGGGTACATTTTGCTGCGAGCAGATTAAATCAATCAAGGGCTTTGCAAATAGCTCAAAATCAATATCAGGCACCAGCTCACCGCGAATTTTAACAGCAGGCAATTTGTCAAAGACGACAGGGAATCCAAAGCCATTCCATTCATAGTTTTTAATTTGCATAACTCACCTCTATTGTCGTGGATCGATGACGTAAAATTTCATAATAAATAACGTTTCTTTCCGACATTCTTTGATTCGCATGGTCACTAAGTCGTATCTTCTGACACCCTAAAAGCTGCTTCATTTTGCTTATGATATTTTGCTCTTTTTCGGGACCAATTACTTTTTCCTTATCGGAAGAAGCTTTGGTACTTAAGGTACCATGCTTGTGTTTTTTGTCATTATTTTTTTCATATACCCCTTACGGACATAACCATTTCACATTGAGACGGCGCCTAAGGCTTACAGCAAATTCTAGACTGCTCTATTGCAAGTCACAGATCTCTTAGTTTGTACCCACGACCGACATGCGACTACTTCGAGCGCGGTCAAGAACGTCACCCGTGTCAAATATATCGACAGCAAAATAGATTCAAAACAATCTCAAGCTATTGCAATCAAGGCACAGTTTTAGCTTTACAAAAGTTATGAGCAAAATTTTTGTACCAAAAATTATTCTCGGTTTAACTCTGCAAGCCTTTGTTATGGCTCCACAGGCGCAAGCGGCATCGCTCGCAAATCAGTGTCAATTTATTTACAACCAAGCAGCTGGCCAAATCCATGGCCAAGAACATGACCAAACAACAGTTACTGAAGATGACCTCAATAGTAAAAAAATCGCCGAACTGCTGACTGCGCTGTCCACACTCAATGGCAAACCTCAGCAGCCTGAGATCGTCTCTGACGAAATCAATTTATTACGAAAAATTAAAATCACATTCGCCAAAGTTCACAACAAAGCTGTCGTGCTCAGCAATGCTTTCTGGGTCATGCGAGGATTGCAAGATTATCAATATGCTTTTGGTGACAAGTTCAACCCTGTTCTACAAAATTTAAAATCTGGTGATCACTGGATCGACGTTGGCAGCGGCAGTGCCAAAGCATTACTTGAATTCTTGCAGCAAACAAACAACCATCAAATTCAAACCACTGCCATCTCAGTAACCAAACCAACAGCCTATTCTGTTTTAAAAAAATTATTTTCAACCAGACATCCAGGTCTTTTAGAAAAGCATAGATACCTCAGCGGAAAAACAATTGAAGAACTGGATGTACAGACCGACAGAATTGCAGCCGCTGATTTGATCACTGATTTATTTGGAGCCTTTTCATACAGCCCGCAAATTGACCAAGTTCTGGCTAAGGAAATTTCGATGCTCAAAGTGGGTGGTCAACTTTTTGTCCACACACCATTACTTATGCTGATTAAAATATTTGACCCATCAGGCAATAAAATAGCTTTGCATGAATGGCTTGGCAGCATTCCCGGCGTGAAGGTCTCTTCGTTTTTTGCAGACTCAGACAATATCAAAGCAATGGACGAGTTCGCTCTGCTAAATGGTTTTATATTAGAAAGAACTTCTCAAGAGTTCGCAGTTCCGCAACTGAAACTGATCAATATGAGCTCAGAAATAGTTTCAGAAAGAACTTACATCAGCCATAAAGTTCCATAATCTGTATAATCTTGGCCCGCTAGAATGGTCCATCAGTTCAAACCACCTCATTGAATGAGCCGTTCATATGCTGTGTCAAACCAGCAATCCCCCTCTGAAAATAACGCATAAGCAAAGCCTTACGCAGGTTGAATTTTTCGTGCTAGCTTGTCCTATCTTGCACACAACTTGAAAGGAAAATTAACCATGCGTAAACACTTGGTTCGGGTGTATCCCTCTAAAGAAAAATTAGCTCGTGAAAATCAATTGGCTTGGAAAATGGCACAAATTGCTTCTGACCAAGCTCCTATCGGTGATGCTGTCACTGACATGGTGATCAATCGTATTATCGATAATGCTTCTGTAGCGATTGCTTCTGCCAATCGTCGTCCCGTGGCGTCAGCTCGCGCAATGGCGTTGGCTCACCCGCGCGCTCATGGTGCTACTGTTTTCGGCATGCCTAACAATCAAAAATTTGATTGCGAATGGGCCGCTTGGGCCAATGGCACAGCTGTGCGTGAATTGGATTTTCATGATACATTTTTGGCAGCTGATTACTCTCACCCTGGTGACAACATCCCACCAATATTAGCTGTAGCTCAACAATTGAACAAATCTGGCAAAGAACTTTTGCGCGGTATCGTCACAGGTTATGAAATCCATGTGAACTTGGTAAAAGCCATTTGCTTGCACGAGTTCAAAAAAGATCACATTGCTCACCTTTGCCCGGCTCAAGCTGCTGGTATCGGAACATTGCTTGGTCTTTCAACTGAAACTATTTTTCAAGCGATTCAACAAGCTGTTCACGTTTCATTCACCACTCGTCAATCACGCAAAGGTGAAATCTCTTCTTGGAAAGCTTATGCTCCAGCTCATGCTGGTAAATTGGCTATCGAAGCTGTGGATCGTTGCATGCGCGGTGAAGGCGCTCCGTCACCAATTTACGAAGGTGAAGATTCTGTTATCGCCTATATGCTTGGTGGAAAAAATGGTAAATACGAAGTGCCAATGCCAGATGTAAACGAAGAGAAAAAAGCAATTCTTGAAACTTACACCAAAGAACACTCTGCCGAGTATCAATCACAAGCATTGATCGATCTTGCGGCTAGAATGAAAACTAAAATCACAAACTTTGATGATATCAAAGAAATCGTGATTCATACTTCTCACCACACTCACTATGTCATTGGCACTGGTGCTGGTGATCCACAAAAAATGGATCCAACAGCATCTCGCGAGACATTGGATCACTCGATCATGTATATTTTCGCAGTGGCTTTGCAAGATGGTCGTTGGCATCATGTGAATTCATATGCACCAGAGCGCGCACAACGTCCCGACACTGTTAAATTGTGGCACAAAATCAGCACCGTTGAAGATCCTAAATGGACTGCGGCTTATCATGATGCGGATCCAAACAAAAAATGTTTTGGCGCTCGTGTCGAGATTCATTTTAACAACGGTGAAAAATTAGTCGATGAAATGGGCGTTGCTAATGCTCACCCAGCAGGTGCAAAACCTTTTGTTCGCAAAGATTACATCCGTAAATTTGATGAATTGACAGAAGGTATTATCACTAAAGAAGAGCGCAATCGTTTTATCGCATTGGCTGAAAACTTGCCAAATTTAACGGCCGCTCAAGTGCAAGAATTGAATGTGCAAATTTCTGCCGACAAAATGCCTTTACACCAACGCGACACTAAAGGAATTTTCTAAAATGTTGTTCAATCAAACTCACGCTGAAGAAAAAAGAAAAAAATTTCGCCAGGGCTTAAGCTCTGGCAAATTGCTAAAATTTCCAGGTGCCTTTTCTCCATTGTCTGCAATGCAAATTGAAAAAATGGGATTTGAAGGCGTCTACATTTCTGGTTCAGTACTTTCTAATGATCTGGGTTATCCAGACGTTGGTTTGACGACTTTGACAGAAGTGGCTCAGCGTGGTCGTCAAATTGCCCGTGTCACAGCATTACCATCAATCATTGATGCAGACACAGGCTTTGGCGTGGCAATGAACGCCGCCCGCACCATTCAAGAATTTATCGAAATGGGATTGGCAGGTTGTCACCTTGAAGATCAAGAAAATCCAAAACGCTGCGGTCACCTTGATGGAAAATCTTTGGTCAGCACGGCTGAGATGTTACAAAAAATCAAAGCAGCAGACATGTCTCGCAAGCTAGATCCAAATTTTGTGATCATAGCACGCACCGATGCTCGCGCCAGCGAAGGTTTAGATAAAGCCATTGAACGCGCCAAAGCTTATATCGATGCCGGGGCTGATGTGATTTTCACAGAAGCTTTGCAAGACGAAAAAGAATTTGAAACTTTTCGTAAAGCTGTTAAAGCTCCGCTGCTTGCCAATATGACTGAATTTGGAAAATCAAAATTACTGACCATTGGTCAATTAGAAAACCTTGGCTTTAATATGGTTATCTGGCCTGTCACAACATTGCGTTTAGCAATGAAGGCACAAGAAGAAGGCCTGAAACATATTTTAACCAATGGCAATCAAGAAGCTATTTTGGATCGCATGCAACATCGTAAAGAGCTTTATGCTTTGACTGACTATGAAAAGTACAATGCCTTTGATCAAAATATTTTTAATTTTAAATTGTAAATAACACGAAGGAGAAAAACATGTCTCAAGAGTATATCAATCCCGATTATGTCCCTGAACCAGATAAAATGAATGTTAAAAAAGGTCTTGAAGGCGCTGTTATCGACACCTCAAGTGTATCGAAAGTAAATTCAGAAACCAATTCTTTGATCTATCGTGGTTACCCAGTGCAGGATTTAGCCGAGATGTGCTCTTTCGAAGAAGTTGCATACCTGATGTATAACAGCGAATTGCCAAACAAAACTCAGTTGGCTGAATTCCAAAAATTAGAACGCAGCTATCGCGATATCAGCAAAGACAATCTTGAAACCATTCGTCGTTTACCAAAAAAATGTCACCCAATGGATTCCATCCGCACAGGTGTGAGCTTTTTAGGTTGCGAAGATGAAAGAATCTGGGATTCAAAACCGGCAACAAATCTTGATAAAGCTATTCGTATGTTGGCAAAAATTCCGACTATGATTGCTGCAGATTATCGCTGCAAAAAAGGTTTAGATTTTATTGCTCCAGATAAAAATCTTTCTATGGCTGAAAACTTTTTTCACATGTGCTTTGGCAAAGTCCCACAAAAAGAAGTGGTTAAAGCATTTGATGTGTCTTTGATTTTGTACGCAGAACACAGCTTTAATGCTTCTACATTTACTTCACGTGTTGTGACTTCTACCGAATCTGACATTTACTCTGCAACTGTTGCAGGTATTGGCGCTTTAAAAGGTCCTTTACATGGTGGAGCTAATGAACAAGTAATGCATATGATGATCGAAATTGCAGATCCAGCAAAAGCAGAACAATGGATGCTTGATGCTTTGACTGCAAAACGTAAAGTCATGGGCTTTGGTCACCGTGTTTACAAAAAAGGCGATAGCCGTGTGCCTACAATGAAAAAATACGCACAAGTTATGGCCAATGTTATTGGCGATAATAAATGGATGCAGATGTATGAAACCCTTGAAAAAGTCATGGTCGACAAAAAGAAAATTTATCCAAATCTAGATTTTCCTGCAGGCCCTGCTTATTACATGATGGGTTTTGAAATCGATTTCTTTACACCGATTTTCGTAATGGCAAGAACCACAGGTTGGTCTGCGCACATTATGGAACAAGCGGGAAACAATCGTATCATCCGTCCATTATCAGAATACATTGGTTCTGCCCAAAGAGTTGTAAAACCTTTGAGCGAACGTGCTTAAGAGATTTATTGAATAACAGGCTGTTAAAAGGCTTGGCTTGAAAAAAAGCCGAGCCAGGCTTGATTACAAAAAGCCACGCTTGGCTTCATTGCAAAGCCAAGCTCTTATGCGAATTATTGATATAAACTTAATAATATAGGATTCTAAATTAGATCGTTTGATCTAGTTCAGCAATATAGCTTTGCAAGCTTACTTGCTCAGAATCAATAGAACCATCATCAA
>CAZMVK010000170.1:6666-7023 GCA_964569545.1 uncultured Bdellovibrio sp. | reverse complement strand
GTTGTTGTTATATATTCTTTCACCCATTTTGATTCTATCAGCCACATTTGCAGCTTTTATTTGAATTGGAGCTTTTTCGCCAACTTCTTGAATTGCAGAACCCTCAGGCATATATACCTGATCAGATTGTTTTCCAGAATAAATATTTTTATCTTCTGGCCCTTGTACTTTTAACATTCCAAGTGAACCTTTATTGAAAGTTCGTGTCAACGCGTGGTCCACTAATATCAAAGTAGACGGCACATCGACTTTGAATTCAACAATCGCAGAACCACCTGGCGGCACCAAAGTTGTTTGTACATTTTCATTAATTGTTTTCATATCTATTCCACAATAATAACATTGTTTTAGATTTTG
>CAZMVK010000170.1:5457-6656 GCA_964569545.1 uncultured Bdellovibrio sp. | reverse complement strand
ACGAACTTTTTCGCCGACTTTAGCTTGTAGGGAATTGTCACCAGTCATTGAACCAACTGATCCATTGAACACAACGTATGTCGGATGTTCATCAATTGCTTTTTCCATACTGAACGGCTGCAAACCGGTCTCGCCATTTTTACCTTTGGTATAAAAATCACCTTGCATCACATAATATTCACGATCCACTTTTGGAAAACCATCTTTAGGCTCAACCAAAATCAAACCGTACATACCGTTTGCAATGTGCATCGCAACTGGCGCCGTCGCACAATGATAAACATACAGACCTGGGTTCAATGCTTTGAAAGAAAATATGGAGCTGTGACCTGGAGCTGTGAACGAATCACCAGCACCACCACCTTGACCAGAAACTGCGTGTAAATCAATATTGTGTGGCATCTTCGAAGAAGGATGGTTATCTAAATGGAATTCAACCATATCGCCTTCTTTAACACGAATGAATTTACCCGGCACTTTACCACCATAGGTCCAAAAAACGTATTCCACACCATCGGCCATTTTCATTTTTTGTTCTTTGACCTCAAGATGCACAATCACTTTTGTATTATGTGATCGTGTAATCGGTGGAGGAACCATCGGCGCGTCTGTTAAAACCGCCTCCTCTTGACCTTGGATATCACCGGCGATCGATACCGCCCCCGATAACATCAAACTTGAAATCAAAATAAGTAATTTTGAAATTCCCACAAAACATCCTTTCTTCTCTTCTGTTGGCTTTTAAAAGTCCGTCCAACTTTCAAAAGCATTGAATCGACTTCGCAACAGATTTACCTTTGTTGGAAATAATTTTGCCAGTAACGAATACTTTACGCACCAACTGCCAAAATCAAATAATCAAACAAAAAGTAAATCTGCAACGAAGTCGATATTGTTTGCTGAAAGCTTATCTTCACTCTGATCTATATCTTATGATATGGATCCTAAAATTAACCTAAAAATATTTTTAAAATACAAAAAAACACAAAAGACCTAGGCTAAAATAGAGTCATAAATTTTGTTAAAAATACCATGAGACAAATTGCCCGATTTTACTTGTATGTGACCTTGCCACCCTTGACTGAAGACTATATTTTTCATTGATATGAAAAGTTCGATCTCAACAACAAGGGGCAAGATAAAATGAGCAAACCTGATCCATGCGACCCAAACGAGATTGCATTAAAAAGTTTTTTTCT
>CAZMVK010000170.1:1332-5447 GCA_964569545.1 uncultured Bdellovibrio sp. | reverse complement strand
CTTCAAATTTCAAAAAAAATTATGGTCAAACTTTACTTTTATAAATCAAATTTCCAATCAAAAAAAAATTTTCGTATGAGACAAAATGACCTATTTTAAAAAGGAATAATTTCAGTGGTTGACTTTTAACTCTTATGCCAATCTCATAAATGATTCCATACAATCTAAATGAGATAACCATTCAACGAAGGTATTCAGCAATGAGCAACCCTGATCCATGCGACCCAAACGAGATTGCATTAAAAAGTTTTTTTCTTGGCCCACAGGCTGAAAATGGCCCCTGGGTGGAAAACCAAGTCATCAAAGCATTACAGGCTTGGTTTCAATGGCGTCAGCAAAACTTTCCACAAGATGGCGAGGCCATTTCTCAAAACGATAAAAATCTTGAAGAATTTCAATTCAGACAAAATCAGTTTGCCACACTTTTTCAACAAGTTGTTGAACGCTACAAATCGGAAATGCCAAAATACTCGCCACGATATATTGGACATATGTTTTCAGAAATTAGTTTACCAGCGTTTCTAGGCCACCTGGTCACACTGATGCACAATCCAAACAATATTTCTGGGGAATCCTCGGTTGTTGGTGTGCAGATTGAAAACGAAGCCATTCAAACTCTGAATCAAATGTTAGGTTATCATCACAACTCTGCCTGCGGTCATTTTACCTCTGGCGGAACCGTAGCGAATTTTGAGGCCGTCATTCGCGCCAAACAAAGATCCGCTTTGTGGCTTGCACAAACGATCGCTGAATCAATCAAAAGCACAGACAAAGATCCAAGCAAAAATTCAGACAAACAACCTTGTGAAAACTTAATCACCGAATCACCAATACAAAAAAAAATAGATCTATTCACTGGCAGCCACCATGGCTGGAACGAACAAGCTGGTTATTCCTCAGAAGAACTTAATCAATACAATTGGACGGTGCAAAACCCTTGGCAATTCGCTAGCTTTCTAAAAGACAAATACCAGGTCGAATTTCTTGGCCCGGTCATTCTAGTTCCAGAGAATAAACATTATTCATGGAAAAAAGCTGTGAACCTAGTTGGTCTTGGTGATGATTCTTTTTGGCCTATTGCTTTGAATGAAACTGGTAAATTGGATGTAAATCATTTGCGAGTACTGATAGAAAAAGCACAACAGCATCAACGTCCCATTTTGATGGTCGTCTCAGTCGCGGGAACCACTGAAATGGGAGAGATTGATCCTATTGATGAGGTTCAAAATCTGCTGGATCAATACGCCAGTCGCGGAATTCATATTTGGCACCACATTGATGCGGCCTATGGTGGATTCTTTTGCACACTAGAAGATTTATCGTCTGAAGCCATCGGCATCGAGGAAGCAAAAGCACTCTCTGCCTTTGGTCGAACGAATTCTATCACCATTGATCCACACAAACTGGGTTATGTGCCCTACTCTTGCGGCGCCATTCTTGTTCGCGAAGAAAAAGATTATGCCGTGAAGACATATTCATCACCCTATATTCAGTACTCGACTCAAAAAGACAAGGGCCTGTTTACTCTGGAAGGTTCTCGCAGCGCTGCCGGCGCCACCGCAACCTGGCTGACAGCTCGTTCTATTGGACTGAATAAAGATGGTTATGGTCGAATTATCAAAAGAACCATCGATATTCGCAAAGAACTATCTTTAAAAATACAAAACAATATCAAACAAGCGCAAATTGTCGAGTCCGCAAACACAAATATCCTTTGTCTGACCTTTGCCAACAATGGACAATCACTGACGACTGCCAATAAAATCTCTGAAAACATTTACACATTTATTCAAAATCAAAAACCACAAACATATTTTGTTTCAAAAACAAAATTACATGTCGACGCCTATGACAAATTCATAAAAAACTTTGTGAACCAGTGGGACGGAACTGTCGACAACGATGAACTGGTTTTATTACGACTTTGCATTATGAATCCATTTATCAATTCAAAAGAAATGAAAACGAGTTTTATGGATGAATTTATTGAGATGCTGCAAAATGCTTTAATAACAATTCATCAGTTATCAGAGGATATTGATTGAGGATTTCAGTTGCAATTTTTGACCAATCTTCTGCTGAAATTAAAGACTGACACATTTTTAAAAAACATTTTTCTTCGCGCACAAAATGATCAACCTGAATTTCACGGTAATGAAAGAAAATAGTTTTAAACGGATGCTCTAATTTTTTGAAAGTGATATCTGCATTAATGCTGACATCACTTCCAAAATGAATTTTTCCATCCATTGAGGAGCCTGCCAACGACAACAAAAACTGAACAAAATGCAATAACATCCGTCCAGACACATGGTCACCTGCGGGTATTAACAAAGGCGAGTTATTGATTAAATCAGATGAGAAATCAGCGCTCCATTGTGGATTAATAAATTGCTGTATGAATTCATCAGGATTACTACGATCAGGTAATTTAATTTTCAGCTCATTTATAATATCTTTTATTACCTTTTGTGATCGAGCTATTGCTGGCGCTTGTAGATATTGATCAAAATACAAAGTACACAACGGCCCGCCCATACGAATACGTGGGTCTGATCTGATTGCAGAAAAAATTAATTTCTCTTCTTTTTCGTGATGGTTTTTCTCTAAATATTCAGTGCAAAAATCGAAAAACAATTTCCAAGACGAAAGATCTCGACAGAGTGGCTCAAAATAATCCATAGCCTTTGTCAGGGCCCTATGCTCAGCAGAAATAATTTGTTCGACATTCATTGGTTAAGAATACGTTTACAAACATACAAGCGACATGACTCACATCACATCTCCGAGAATCAATTCAATATTTCCTTACTATTTAACATAAAATCATTAATTTCCTACGAAACCTGCCGACTGTATTGCATCAGACAACATTAGATCTGATAAAAAAACTGAGCAATGAATACTAATAAGTAGGATCAATATGAATACAAAAATATCCTTCAAAATGAAAGTAACAATACCTCTTATACTGCTAGGCTTAGGGCTGGCGACTGTCAGCTCTGTTTTAATTTACAATACAAGAGCCAACATGCAACAAGCTGCCGGCCTAGTGAAGACAACAGATACTGTGTTATCAATCTCGGCTTATATTCATGAATTACAAAAAGAAAGAGCCAAGTCTGTTCTGTATATAAACAGAAAAATCCCATTAGAGGATCTCAAGGCTCAAAGAAATATTGCTGATAAATTACAAGATTCAATATTTAAAAGTGCTGAGTTATTACAACAAGCAAAAATAAATTCAGAAATTCAAAAAAATATTGAACAAATAAATAAAATTAGATCCTTGGTTGACAACACAGAAGACAAAACACAAGCACCAGATATAGCAAAACAAATCGGAGCGACGATTGAATCTTGGATCCATGCAGAGATGTTGTGTGTCGATCTTTACCATATAAATGGTCTTGAATCCAGCCTGATAAGTGTAGCTATTTTTGAAAAAGCCAAAGAAAACATGGGGCGATTGCGAGCTGCTATGAACGGAATTTTAGCTGCAAATGATAAAATCACGGTGGCTAGTGTATTAAATATAACCACCAATCGAGTCAGCATTCAGGCAAATCTGGATTCACCTGGGCTGTTAATATCAGATAAAAATAAAGAACAAATGGCTGCGATTCTGCAATCAGAAGATTGGAAAAACGTACTGTCAGCTTACGACACTGTTGTTAGCAAATCCGAAGTTGGGCAGTATAATATTGAAGCTAAAACATTTTTTGAAACAATCAATCGCGTGATCAATCAAACAAAAAAAATTATGGACAACGAAGCTAATGATACCAAAAAAAGCGTTTCTGATGTCAATAGGAAAGAAAGTATGAATTTCTATATTTGCGTTGGATCTATTCTTATATTATTTGTACTGTGCGGATTTATTTCTTTTAAGTTTATCTCTGAGATTTCAAAGACCTTGACCGTAACAACTGAAAGCTTAAATGTTGGATCTGAATCTGTTGCCGAGGTCGCAACAGTAATTTTAAGTGCAAGCCACTCATTATCAGAAAGTGCCACGCAACAAGCTGCCGCTTTACAACAAACAACAGCAGCCGTTGAGGAAACAGCCGATTCGGCCAAACGCCAGGGGATCGTTCCGACGTTCATGAAGGCCT
>CAZMVK010000170.1:0-1322 GCA_964569545.1 uncultured Bdellovibrio sp. | reverse complement strand
TTCATTGTCAGAAAGTGCCACACAACAAGCAGCAGCCCTGCAGCAAACAACAGCTGCCGTTGAAGAAACCTCTGCGATGATCGCAAGAAATGCCGACAACTCGAAAGAGTCTTTGAAAGTTGCAGAACAATCAAAAGCAGCTGTGGCAAATGGCCAAAACGCCGTCAATTCTGTAATCAAATCTATTCATGAAATTGCGGTTGGAAATGACGAGATCATGAAACAAATCGAGGAGAGCAATCATGAAACAGAAAAAATCATAAACTTAATTTCTGAAATTGTTAAAAAAACAAAAGTTATTAACGACATTGTTTTTCAAACAAAACTCTTATCATTTAATGCTTCGGTCGAGGCCGCACGCGCTGGCGAACAAGGCAAAGGCTTTTCAGTTGTAGCAGAAGAGGTTGGCAATCTTGCTCAAATGAGTGGAAAAGCAGCGTTAGAAATTTCACAAATGTTAGAACAAAGCTCAGTACAAATCCAAACTATAATCGAGAGCTCAAAAGAAAAATCAAAACATATTATGCACTCTGGAAAAAGCAAGGTCGAAGCCGGCACCAAAGTCGCCGAGAAATGCCGCGAAAGCTTGGATGAAATTGTAACTTATGTTAACCAAGTTGGAAATTTGATTTCTGAAATCTCTACAGCCAGCCAAGAGCAAGCCACTGGCATGAATGAAATCAATAAAGCAATGCGCGAGCTTGATAGTGTTGCACAAACCAATAACACTTCAGCACAAAGCACATCAAGCTCTGCTGAAAACCTAAAAATTCAAGTCGGAGAACTGGATCACGCAGTAACTGATTTAAAAACACTGATGACCGGCTAAACCCGGTCAAATGTTGTGATCTAATGTTGGACTTTTCGCGCCATAATTGCGGCTCTTGCCGCTGCCAATCTTGCGATCGGCACGCGGTACGGAGAGCAACTGACATAATCCAATCCAATCTGATGAAAGAATTCAATCGATTCAGGATCGCCACCGGGCTCACCACAAACTCCTGTTTTTAAATCCGGCTTGCTTTGACGACCAAGATCGACACCCATTTTTACCATTGCACCAACTCCGGCGCGATCAATGCTGACAAATGGATCTTTCGGCAACAAACCAAGAGAAACATAGCTTCCTAAAAATCTTCCAGAATCATCTCGCGACAAACCCAATGTTGTCTGAGTTAAATCATTGGTACCGAAACTGAAAAAGTCCGCATGATCAGCAATCGCATCAGCAGTGATTGCCGCACGTGGAAGCTCGATCATCGTGCCGATCCAATAATTAAATTTTTGAACGCGCTCTTTCTGCACCTTCTCAACAGTTTGCT
>CAZMVK010000169.1:0-7069 GCA_964569545.1 uncultured Bdellovibrio sp. | reverse complement strand
TTAATCCTGATCACTGATCAGGAACCTGTCGTAACCATTCGATATAATGTAGAAAACTGACTATTTCAAAATGGATATCAGAATTGAAAAGTGGTGCAGCCGCCAGGATTTGAACCTGGGACCCCAACATTCGTAGTGTTGTACTCTATCCAGCTGAGCTACGGCTGCGTTTTATTAAATTAGAGCGCGAGAATAGACGAATTTGGTGATGAAAATCAAGAGATACTGTAAAAAAACTTGTGAACATAAGTTTTTCTAAATTTTGCCAAGCCAGAACTCTTTGGTTAGAATGAAAATAGATGAGAGGAAATTTGATCATGGATAAAAACACGCCGAACAAAGCTTCAGAAATTAAACATGTATGGCAAAACTGCCTTAATGATGCACAGATCACCTTGAATCGCTTTATGTCAGACCCAGAGAATATTGATAAATGCTCGCGCTTTAGCCAATTGCTGATCGATACGGTTCGCTCTGGTGGTAATGTGTTTTCTTGTGGAAATGGTGGCAGCCATTGCGACGCCATGCACTTTGCCGAGGAATTAACGGGTCGTTATCGCAAAGATCGTCGGGCCCTAGGGGCGCTGGCTTTGGGCGATGCCTCGCATGTCACTTGTGTGTCCAATGATTATGGCTTTCAGCATATTTTTTCACGACAGATTCAGGGGCTGGCTCGGACAGGGGATCTTTTGATTGGCTTATCAACCAGCGGCAACTCTGAAAATGTGATCCAGGCGGTGCTGGCGGCTAAAGAAAAAGGTTTAAAGACAGTTTGTTTGCTTGGCAAAGATGGTGGCAAGCTTAAAAATATGGCTGATCTTTCGATTGTCATTCCGGCGCAAACTTCGGATCGTATTCAAGAGCTGCATATTAAAATCATTCACACCGTGATTGAAACTTTAGAACGAGATTTGTTTCCTGAAAATTATGTCTAAGTAACTCGCAAATGTCCTTGTTTTGTCTTTGAATTCACGAGGGATTTATCTCTTGTGCGTAATTCCATTTTTGATCTGCTTGCCATGAGCTGGGCGATGTGGCAACCTTCTCTGATCAGCCGTTACCTTTTAGGTAACACAGCACTTTATGTCTATTGAGACTAACGGAGAGGTGGGTGAGTGGCTGAAACCAAGCGTTTGCTAAACGCTCGTAGACTCAAAAGGTCTACCGCGGGTTCAAATCCCGCTCTCTCCGCCATTCTATTTGTTTAACTCAGTCATTTCAAAATCTTCTACAGGTTCAAAACTTCTAAATTGTTGGTTTTTTGTTGGTTTAGCTTTTGGAGCCATCTTGGGTTTTACGAGCTCAAATATCGAGCAATACGTACTTGCAACAAGTTCATCACTTGTGATACACTTTGAATAGAGGTGTTTATGCCAACTAAAAATCCAAGATTAAATGTCGTCCTTGATGTTGAGCTCTACGATATGGTTGAAAAGCTTTCGAAACAAGAAGACAAGTCCATGTCAGTGGTAGCGAAAGAACTTATCGAAGATGCCTTAGAAAAACATGAAGATTTGGTCTTGTCCGAAATGGCAATGAAGCGCGAAGCAAAATCAAAGAAGACAATTTCCCATGACAAAGCCTGGAAATAAGCTTTTTGTAGTTGAATATCTGGAAAGCGTTGTGGAGGAGGACATTCCGTCCTTGCCAAAAACAATACGAAGCCGGATAAAAACTGCGATCGAAACCAGGCTTACCATTGATCCAATTGGCCTAGGAAAGCCTTTGAGATATAGTTTTATAGGTCATCGACGAATTCGAGTTGGTGATTACCGTATTGTTTTTCGAATTAATATGGAAAAACACTCTATTCTCATAGTTCTGATCAAACATCGTAAGGATGTTTATGAAGAATAGCTCTTCAACTTGCTCTCAGTAAAATTTTGCGGTTTGTGCTCCATTTCTTGGTCGCAGGACGCGCTGCAGTTTAATGTTGTATATTCCAAGACAGATAATTTTAAAGCGATTATCCTTAACTGTATTTAATTATAAAAACCTTAGAGGTGCTATGGCTACCCATGATATCCGTTGGCAACAGAGATTACAGAATTTCGCCATGGCTCTTCAGCAATTAGAGAGTGCAGTAAATTTAGCAAAACAAAAAAAACTTTCTGACTTAGAAAAACAAGGCACAATTCAGACTTTTGAATTCACTCATGAATTGGCTTGGAATGTCATTAAAGATTATTTTGAATATCAAGGTAACATGTCAATTACCGGCTCAAGAGATGCCGTCCGTGAGGCCTTTCAAAAGGGGCTTATCGTTGATGGTGATGCTTGGATGGAAATGATTAAAAGTAGAAATAAAACATCTCACACATATAATAAAGCAATAGCAGAAGAAATTGTGGATAAGATAACGCAGCTATATTTTCCTGAATTTGTTAAATTTCAAATAAAAATGAATTCGTTTGTGTCTGGTCAATAGAATGTCAGGCAAATTTGGTTTGAATCACAATGTAATTACGCAACTTGCAAATGTGTTTGCTCAATATGCAAAAATCGATAAGGTCATTTTATACGGATCAAGAGCAATGGGTAATTTTAAGAATGGTTCAGATATTGATTTATCTATATTTTCACCCTCTATGGATCTTGCAGAATTATTAAAAATTGAAAATGAAATTGATGACTTACTTTTGCCTTACAAAGTAGATCTGTCTTTATATCACCATATTGATAATAGGGATCTGGTTGAACATATTCAGCGTGTTGGCGTTTTATTTTACGAAAAATAAATGAAAATAGTAAGCCTTGTCCCTTCGTGGACTGAGATGTAGCTTCGCATTCAAGAAAGGCTGGTATTGAGCTTTAAAATGTGACCGACAGACTTGGGTAGAAAGTCCCTAATGAAGTCTGATCTCGAATATATCAGCTCATGAGATAATTGATCAAAAGCTTGCTAATTTTAGCAAGTATTGTTAGGATGTAAATGTGAAGCGACGAGAATATGCAATTGACATTATATTTAACGAAATTGCGATCAGAAAAGTAATTATTGATACGCATTTTGAAAAAAAACATGCCGAAAGCATTAATGATCAAATCATTATTCAACTCGTAAATCTTTTAGATGGACAAATGGTTGCGCCTAAGGAAGAAAAGCCGCCATTTAGTTACTTTGGTGAAGAGCTAAGTCTTAATGGAAAAAGATATCGACTTATCTGGTTGCTCGAAGATGATCACATTTACATTGGCGTCGTTAACGCCTATCGGAGGTAGTTTATGGGATGGCCTAGCAAAGCTGAAATTAAGCGGGTTATTAAAAAAATTGAGAAAAAGGGCGAATGGACTATTGCCCCTCCTGAGAATCCAACTCCATTGGAAAAGTTTCGTCATGATATTCAGCAAAAGTTTGTATCTTACAAGCTTAAAACTAAAATATCACAACGAGAAATGGCCGAAATAATTGGAGTCGATGAGGGTAAAGTCAGTAAGATTCTTCATAATCATTTGGAAGAGTTTTCCACAGACAGGCTTATTAGTTTGTACGAAAAAATTAATCCGAAGATCAAACTCAAGGTCAGTTAGCAGTATCGTATTATTTTTAGGTGGGTAGATGACGAGTTCCTTGACGTGAAAATAGTAAGCCTTGTCCCTTCGTGGACTGAAACATTGATTTTTTGTGGAGCAGAAGTTGTTGGTCGAACACGGTTTTGTATTCATCCTGCTGAAAAAGTGCGTAACATAACTGTTATCGGTGGCACCAAGGATTTAAGTTTAGAAAAGCTTATCGAATTAAAAGCAGATCTGTTGATATTGGATAAAGAAGAAAATCTGCCTTGGATGTTAGAGCAATCTCGTTGCCCTGTTTTTGTCAGTCATGTCACTGACGTTGGTGTGATGCCTGAAGAGTTGAGAAAGATGTCTGCTTTGATGCCACCGCAGATAACAGATGCAATGTTGGTATTGGCTCAACGCTGGACAGATCTTCTAGCTGAAATGAATGAGAATAAAATTGCAGATAATTCCAAAATTTTTCACAGAGTTGCTCCTGGTGCTATTCCTGGTTTGTTAGAGTGGGTCTCGACTCCGCAAGCATTTGATAAAAACACGGAGCTTGTTTACGTGATATGGCGCAAGCCCTGGATGTGTGTTTCGCAAAATACTTTTATCGGATCGGTCATTAAATTACTTGGTGGTAAAATATATCGAATTTCAGGAGATAAAAAGTACCCAGAATTTTCACTTGAATCTTTGTTATTAGATCCTGATAAAAATTTGTTCTTTCTTTTTTCCTCTGAGCCATATCCATTTGTAAATAAAAAACAGGAGCTTTTACCATTGGTAGAACTTGGAATGTGCGCTGCCATTGTCGATGGCGAGAGTTATAGTTGGTTTGGCGTGAGGACTCTGAAGTTTCTGGAAGATTTGAGTTCGATTAAGAATAAATAGGTCAGTCCTAAGTATTTTGATTCGGATGGATTATTTTTTCTTTGGTTAAATTTATATGTTCAAATTTTTTACAATCTGTAATTCGTATATTTGGCATTCATTAAATCGGTCTATAAAAATTCATAACTTCAGTTTATAGAATATTTCAGGCATATAAACTTTTTACTGGAGTTAACATGCAAATTCTAAAAAAATACAGATTAATTATTTTAGTCTTAATGATGTCAATCAATGCAAATGCCTCGGTCTGGGATGCGACAAATCAGTGGAATGCTGAATGGGAAAATAAATACGAACAATGGGTGAAAGCTAATTGGAACATTCATGTTTTTGATACTAAGCTTCGAGCTGATGGCAGTTTAAATCCTTATTATGGTTTACGTACAGATTGTGCCGACACAGTTTATTCGATGAGGATTATTTATTCTTTTGAAAACAAGCTACCTTTTGTTGTCAACGATCCGACAAAAAAAGGAAATCTCATCAACAACAATATGTCGCGATGGGATGGCTTGTCTTCGAATGATAAAATTAAAAACTTTTTAAAAGCTATGTTCAGTATTTTAAGCACCCGAAGTCTTCCTAATGACACAATCCCAGTGGCCATAAGCCGTGAATGGATTCATTCTGGTGGCTTGATTCTGGCGACTAAGGTGAATCACCACTCGTGGACCATTAAAGATATATTGTCTTTTGGTATACCGCATTTGATTTATCATTCAGTAGCGGGTGGTGCAACAACTTCAACATTAGATGAAAGAAAATCTTGGCCAAATCCATCTTGGGTTTTTCAAGGTGATCAAACTCCGCAAGGAAATGCCGGTTTTCGTTATTGGAAACCACAGTCTTACATAACCGATCCTGCTTGGAAAGTTCCAGGTTATAGTGAAGAACAATATCGTATTCCGCTAAATTCATGGGTTGAGGTTGTTCAGCACAAATTGGCATTGGATAAAGAAACGGATCAGTCTTTAGTGAATCGAATGTTGGGTAATATTTGTGATGGAATCAATTCGCGAATCAAAGATGTTAAAGAAGCAATTGATTTTGTAAACGCCAGCGGTAACAAATGTATGGATTATACGACATACGATAACTATTCGACACCCAGTCGTGATCATCGAGTTTATGATGATATGATGTCTTTACGAAAATCATATAAACAAATTTTGGATTTAAATGGTGGACGTCTTATTGATCCTAAGTTGAAAAAACAACTGGATAAAATATATCCTCAAATTTCGCAAAGTGCTATGGCTGAGGCTGGCTCTATGCAGGTTTCTGTTGTTGATCAAAATTCAGTATGTATTATTTCATATCAAACAAATAAAAAGGCAGACTTGGCTGAAATCAAACGCCGAATGTTTTTAGGTCTAATTTCAAACAATCCCTTGGATGGTTTATTGTATCGTTGGGGTGAATTAAAAGGTCCCTCTACATTAGCAAAACAATGCCCATCATGGGATGTCTGGGTCCCTGATCTAAAAGAGTAATATGCAAAAAAGAATTTATATCATTATATTTATTATAGCGGGCTTAGTTTGGTATCAGTTTTTTTGGCCAACGACGATGAATGAAATGGTGTTAACAGACAGTATTGAAAAGAATCTGGAAGAAAAAGAAAACATTCAAGGTTCAGCAAAGCAATTAGGCAATGGTAAGCTTGCGCAGGTTCCGTTACCACAATCAAACAATTCAGAATCTGCAGATAGTAGTTTTGCGCAAGCACTCAAACAATGTGCTCCTGATTTTGCTAATGAAACCAGTTCAAGCAATTTGATTGCGCGAATTTACAAGGATTATGAAAATAAAAATGAAATTGAAAGTCAGAATATTGAGCTAGAAAATATTCATTTTTTGATCGAAGGCGAAGAAAGAAGAATTCAAATCCTTCGAGACGTTAATCCCAGTAGAGTCGAATATCATTATTTTAAATTGGATGCAGAGGGGATTCCCGAGCACTTGCCATTGCCAAGTGCTAGCATGTCAGAATGGTTAAAAAATCAAAGCGCAACATATCGCGAAGAGCGAATCGCAATCGTATTTAAAGATCAGAGCTATCTGCAATATGAAGTTATCGATAACCAAATTAATGATTGGTTTTGGCGTGGTCCGAAAAAAAGTTTGTTTTGCCAAAACAAACTTTGCGTCTGTAAATAAACGCATCTGAGCTTATATTCTCTTCTATTTTTACCTTCTTTGCACAAATTTCTGTACAGAATTATGACAGTGTCGAAAATTGTCATTGTAATTTATATTGCCGGTTTCTCACATAAATTTCATACCTGGGAGGGGCTGGTGTTGTCGATTAACAATATAGTTACTGTGTTTATACTGACATGTTTTTTAGGGGCTTGTTCGCGCTCTTCTGATTCTGGCAGTCGAGAGACTGATAATCAGAAAACCAATGAGCAAATTTTGGCGGTCGAGTACGGTTCAGAGAAATCATCTGCAAATCAGATTGTTGAAAAAATAAATTTAAAACAGATATCGTTAAAGAGCGGTTTGGAGCAATTGACCATTTTGGTGCAAACGGCTGGTGTCGTCGATACCCTTGCGACCCCTGTTCCTGAGAAGGAAATTGTCGATAATGCCGTTATTCAGGATATTGCTACGGCAGTTTTTGATATTAAAGAAGGAAATCCTGTGCAGAATTTGGCAGCAATTCTTGTTA
>CAZMVK010000168.1:0-7255 GCA_964569545.1 uncultured Bdellovibrio sp. | reverse complement strand
AACCAATCACACTAAATCTGTGAAAAAACTCCCGCTCAAGAAAAAACAGCACACTCAAATGAAGAGTTAGATGCTGCTTTTTCTATGACGTACGCTTTTGAGAAAGATATTTCATTAAATAGAATGGCTGAACTCCTTGTTAAATCGTTAGAGTTTGATGCGGCGTTGAGCCTTGCCAAACAGGAATTTTTCAAGCGTTTCGAAGCAGAGGAAGTTAGTAATCTTACTGGTGATGCACTTACAGTGGCCATAGATAGAATTCGTTCAGAAGCATATTCATCTCCCGTCTTTGAACATTTACGCAGTCAGATGACAGAAAAATCCAAGCGCCTGAAAGAGGATTGCGGAACCATTAGACATTAGAAATAGAGAAAATATTATTTACCGGAGACTCTTCAGAAAGTCCTATTCAGGTTTTCTCAGCATTTTTTGCACTTCAGAGATATGAGCTTCCTCATCGCAGATCATATCTCTAGCGTATTCTTCCTAATAGTCAGACTGTCCTTCGACGAGCTTTAGGAGAGTATGATAGTTTTCAAGTTGAGATTTCTCATGGGCTAGACTTTCGGTCAAAATGTCGGCAATTGAATGTCTGTGCGTTTCTAAAAGAGAACTTATTTTTAACGATGGATGTTCTTCCAAATTAGTAATGTGCTCCCCGGCTAAATTTGCATGCACTAGAGATTCATTGGCTTGATCGCGAAGCCATTTCACAATTGGAATTCGGTTGTTTCCATAAATCATAAGCGAGTAATGGGTGTATCGGACGACTCCGGCAAGCTCATTTTCCAAAATGGCATTCAATGCTGTAATAACTTGTTGATTGTCCATGCAAAGTGTCTCCTTGGTCTTTAGTTATGAATTAGGCTATCAAGTTCTCTTCATCAGCCCTAGTCTTTTCATTAATCAAAAGTGAATTTTATTTCTATCTTTAGTCCAGTTCCACTATGGGTCTTTTCAATTCCCTACCACTCCAACAAAAACGAAATAGACTGATTTCAAGAGACTTATGATGGGTCTTATCAATAACCACCGGAGGGTAAATGTTACGTTTAACAATCGCTATGATAATGGCATTTTCAGTGGCTTGGAGTGCTCAAGCCAAAGTCCAGAAGGGTTTAGATTTCGACCAGAAAATTGTAGGCGGTATTGAAGCTTCCATTGGGGAATTTCCTTTTATCGTTTCTTTGCAGTCATCTGGAGGGCACTTTTGCGGCGGCTCTTTAATCAAAAAAGACTGGGTTCTCACGGCGGCTCACTGCGTGAAGGGTGGTTCGATTGCAAAGATTGTTATTGGACTTCATGATCGAACAGACTTAAAAAATGCTGAAGTGATGAAGCCAAAACAAATCATTGCTCATCCTCAGTACAACTCGCAGACGATGGATTCAGATTTTGCGTTGATTCAGCTGGAAAAAGAATCAAGCTATCAACCTGTCGCTTTCAATGCAGTTGAAATCGAGATTCCAGATCGAAATAACGGAGAGATTCAATCGACGACAGCTGGATGGGGCGCTTTAAAAGAGGGCTCTTATTCTTTGCCTAAAAATCTTCAGAAGGTGGATGTTCCTTTGGTGAGCCAAAGTCGATGTCTTGAAGGATATCCAGGCGAAATAACAGATACCATGCTTTGCGCTGGCCTTGAGGATGGGGGGAAAGACTCTTGCCAGGGCGATAGCGGAGGCCCTTTGGTGGTAATGGACGAAAACAATCACCAGGTTTTAGTTGGTGTTGTTAGTTGGGGTTATGGCTGTGCAAGGCCTAATCAGTATGGAGTATATTCTAAAGTGAATTCAGTGAAAGACTGGATTCAGTCTCAAACAAATTAGTCTTTTTATTCCGATTGTCCCAGATACACGAATTATATTTCATGTATTTGGGACAAATCACAAAATTTTTTTCCATTCGCAGATCAGAAAATTCTTAAAATCATTTCCGATGACAGCCTGATTTAGCGGGACAATATACTCTTTAGCTCCATAAAAATAGCAAAACGGTCCAATTATTGGGACTGACTCGCCTGTTTTACTGTTTGGACAATCATTTGTTTTTCAATTGCATCTAATATCTTTAAAAACATCGACTTAGATGAAGTCTCCAGTTATGGAGTTGACTGAAATGTAAAGGAGCACAAAGTGCCACTGCCTATTCGAATAATTCCAATCCTTTTTCTCGCGCTTTTTTCTGTTCAAAGTGTCAGAGCCGATGAAAACCTTTTTGGTTATTTAAAGGGAGCTGAAACGCTGCCTCAGGGAAGCTGGGAGATTTACCAATTTTTAACTTCTCGATCAGATAAAGGAAAGGGTAAATACCAGGCCTATGACTCAAAGACTGAAATTGAATATGGCGTAACGGACCGATTTACTTCAGGGTTTTCATTTAAAATGCAGGCAACCGAGATCGAAAATCTGCTTATCGACGCATATATTCCAAAAAATATAAATAGTGGCTTCCAGCCGTCAGGTATCGAGGGGGCGATTAAATATAATTTCTTGAGTGCTGCCAAAGACGATCTTGGCTTATCAACCTATATCTCCCTGGACTATAGTTGGATAGATCCGCACTCAGGTCAGCCTAAGGATACAACTTCATTTGAAATTGAACTTCTCTTACAGAAGTACTTCCTAGAAGGCGAACTCGTGTTGGTGAATAATTTCGGAATTGAATCCACATATGCTCATCGTCGGCAAGTCGACGATCTTCCTCCTGATTTTGAATGGCCCACTCATCCTGAAATGGAAATTGAATTAAAAGGTGGAATGGGACTCACGTATCGATTTATACCGAAATGGTTTTTTGGTGGAGAAGTCCTTTATGAATCAGAATATGAAACTGAAGTTGGCCAGGAACGATGGTCGACTTTTGCGGGTCCAACTCTTCATTATGGAAGCGAAAAGTGGTGGTCGACCCTCACCTGGTTCAAACAACTACAAGGCGGAGGTCCGCCGTATGCAGATCAAGAGGACACAAGGCTTCACTTGATTGAAAAAACTAAGCAAGAAGTCCGACTGAAGGTAGGGTATAATTTTTAAGGCAATGTTTTATGAACTATCCATTTAGTTTAAAGTACGGAATTTTCTTAGCGCCAATTGCTATTGTCATGCCTACCTATGCGGCAGATTATCTCACTGAGGTTCAGGCGCAAAAAGTTCTTTTTTCAGAGGCAGATGAGTTTATTCAGAATTCAGTGACTTTAACTAATGAACAGATATCAAAAATTAAATCTTTGGCTGGTGTCAGGCAGCGGATTCAGCAACCCAGAATTTGGAAGGCTCTAAAAAAAGGAAGGTCTCTTGGAACTTTTGTCATTGATGAAGTCATTGGCAAGCATGAGTACATTACATATGCCGTTGCAATTTCTCCAGAAGAAACGGTTCTAGGGATCGAGATTATGAGTTATAGGGAAACACACGGCGGAGAAGTGCGGGAGGCTAATTGGCGAAAGAATTTCAAGGGCAAAAAACTTTCCGATCCTTTCAAGCTAGACGTTGATGTTCCAAACATTACTGGAGCGACCCTGTCATCACGAAATATTTTAGATGGCGTAAAGCGAGTGCTTGTTCTTCTGCAGGTCGTGGAAAATGGCAAAACACTATAAGCGATTGCGACCATTATTGGGAACATTTGTTGAAATTGGTGTAGTTGCTACCGGACTGAAATACGAAGTCGGCGTGACAAAAGCGTTTGACGCGATTGAAAAAATTCAGAGACTTCTCAGTTTTCAAGATCCGAACAGCGATCTCTCAATTCTGAATCAATCCTATTCACAAGAAGTTGTTTTGAACCCGATCAGCATTCGGGTCTTGCGACTAGCTCAATCCATGACACGTGCAAGTGGAGGCCTTTTTAACTTCACTGTTGGCGGAAAATTAATAGATCTTGGAGTTCTCCCGAACCATTCGAAAAAAGCTGTCTTACCATCAGGCGGAGCAGATGATCTGATTATTTCAGGAAGAAAGGTCACATTGCGTAGGCCTGTTCAAATTACTCTGGATGGAATTGCAAAGGGCTTTGCTGTCGATGCGGCAATTGATCAATTGAAAAAGCATAGGGTTTCCGGAGGATGGGTTAATGCCGGTGGAGACCTGCGTGTCTTTGGATCTGTCAAATTGCCAGTATCTCGTCGAGAGTCTTCAGGCTTTCGGGATCTTGGATATCTCCAAAACTCGGCGCTTGCGACCTCTGAGATTTTGATAAAAGCAGATAAGCGATACATTGGTCGTCTTGTGGCCCCTGATGAGAGAAAGCTTACTCCAGAAGTTTGGACTGTAAAGGCAGAGTTCGCATGGAAAGCTGATGCTTTGACAAAAGTCGCAGGGCTTGCTGCCGATGCTCAAAAAATGAATATTGTCCGCCAATTGGGGGGCGAAATTCTACTCCATGAGACTGTGAATTTATGAAGGGTTATCCGAAGTGGTTCACAGCTGGAGTCATTTCTCTCGTGCTAGGCATTTTATATGTTAGTGGGATTTTTCTGATGCCAACGACTCTAGAAAATCATTTACAATTAGATGTACCATGGAGGCTTGGTGCAGAAGTCAGAATTGGAGTTGCAGCTCTACATGCTTTGTTTGCATTTCTTGTTTTGGGGCTATTAGGAGCCTTGTGGAGTATACATATGCGCTCGGAATGGAAAAAGGGCGGCAATCGTACCAGCGCTCTTACGATGCTATTTTTATTTGTCTGCTTAGTCATCACTGGCATTGGTATCTACTACATTGGTGAAGGCAACCTAGCTTCTTGGGCCAGTCTCATTCATTTAGGCACCGGCCTTTTACTGGCTGGCCCCTACCTTTGGCATACTTTCATTTTCAAAAGAGCGTCATACAAAAAGTAATTACATCAGCAGGATAAGGCATTCTGCCTAGAGGATATAGTTGACTTGCTATAGCAAAAACTTCATATTGGCTTAGCGAGGGCTAATTGAGAATTTTCATTATTTTGTTCATTACTACAATCACTTTGATTGGCGTTCTCAGCCAGGCAAGCGCATCCTGTGCATCCCTTGAGTCAAAGCCAAGCGTTTCTCTTGAATTGCAAAATTATAGTTCGATAACAAATCAAAGCTTTCCTCCGCAAGGACAACAAACTTCAGCTCACCATAATTGTCATCTTGGTCACTGCGTTTTTATTTTAAGTTCATTAGTGGCTTTATCACCACTCTCTCCAGATCAGATTTTGGAATTTACAGACCTATCTGTTGTGATTTCCGATTTCCCGACAAGTCTTTTCCGTCCTCCAATTGCGTAACCTAAAATACACTTGGGTTTTGCATTACGCCCGATTGCAAAATATTTCATTACTTTTTGACTAAATAAACCTGGAGCATCCCAGGGCATTTGCTCGATGCTCCTCACTGACATGAGGAAAATTACATGGAGACCTCTACAATGAGAGAAAAGTATTTAATCGTTATGACTCTGATTTACTTTTTATGGCCGGTACTGAGCCTTGCTGCTGAGCCAGGAACAGATTGTGAAGCTACGAATTATATAGAGGTGATTCGGTGTTCGGAAAAGTCTTCTTCTGAAATAGGAATTTCTGAACAACAACTGAAAGCAACTCAAGAGCTTGATGGAGTTGCAAGGCAATGGATCAATCCAGAACTCGATGCGGAAACAGTTTCTAAGGGCTCTGAGCAATCGGAGACAAGTGCAACTCTCTTTTTTACATTGAGATTAGGTGGAAAAAGGGATGCCTTAGTGGGCGAAGCGCAAAGTGAAATTGAAAGGGCACGTGCTGACCGAGACTTGGGAGTTTATCAGTCAAGACTTGAGTTAATGCTTAGTCTTTATAGACTTTCTCATCTCAAGAGTGAAATCCACTTAGAAGAAGAGTCGGTTGAGACCTTTTCCAAGATCGTTAAGCAGTTTCAAAGACGGCCAGCATTATCGCCAGAACAAGATGTATCTTTATCTGTTTTTAAAATGGCACTTGCCGATCATCAATTAAGGCTTACCAAACTAAAGGCTGATGAAGATAAGCTTTATAGGTCACTCAATGCTATCACAGGGCTATCAAAGAGCCTCCTCTCAAAAAATCTTCCACCTGTAAAGCAGGCATGGCCTTCGGTGGAAAATAGATCGCCAGCGGGAGAGTCTCCACAGGTACGCGCGGCACTGGCGAACCTAAAACTCGCAAAAAGCCAGAAGCAAAAAGCAGAGGGAGAATCGTGGCCGGATATTAAGATCGGACCTTCGGTGAAGGCTGTAAAAGAAAATGGCGAATCAACAACATTCGTGGGCCTTGGGCTTTCAATGCCTCTGCCGGTTTTTAGTCAGAATGGCGCGGGCCGTGCTTACAGTGCTCAGAAGATTTTAGAGGCCGAGATGAGCGCGGATCAGACAAAAAGAAAAATCGCCGCAACAAGAGAAGAGCTCGTGAACCGTTACAATCAAACGATTCAAAGTCTGAAAAGTTCTTTAAGTCTTAGAATTGTAAATGAAAAACATGAGCAGCTGGAAAAGCAGTTCTTTAAAGGCCTCGTGCCTAGCTCTCTGGTTATCGAAGCCCACAGGCAGCTTTTTGAACTCGAAGAGAGAAGAAACGCCTCTGAGCTTGAAGCTCTTGAGGCGCTAGGAAGGATTCTCATCCTTGATAACAAATTTAGCGAGGTAATCTTGTGAAAAAATATATTCTAATAATTTGTCTATTTGCTGCCTACATGGTCGGTAGTTATGTGCGCGCGAACGATAGTAACGATCATGCATCTGAAAAGAAGGCAAAAGCTGAATCACCCAAACATGAAGAACACGGAACTCATGAAAATGGTGAAGAGCAGGAGGCTGAGCACAAGCACTCTGATGGGGAGGCTGAAGAGCATGGTCATGGCGACGAACATGCCCATGGTGAAGAAGAAAATCCTCAGGTTGGACCCAACAAAGGAATTCTAGCTGCGAGCGAAAATGAGGGCATTAAGCTCTCTCCAGAAGCAGAGAAAAATTTTGAGATTCAGAAATTCAAGGTTATAGCAAATAGCGCTTTTGAAATTCCAAAAGAGGCCGTTGTGACCGCTGGTCTTGAAGTGAACCTCTACCGCTACCGGGCTGGCTTCTATAAGCGTGTCGATTTTGAACAGATCAGTCGTTCTGGAAACAAGATCTCTATTCGCTCAAAGGACCTGAAAAGTGGAGACGAAATCGCTATTTCAGGTCTTGGGTTCTTAAGAATCGCAGAGATTGCCGCATTTGGTGGCGCTCCTGAAGGCCATTCTCACTAAGCTTGGAGCTTATTTATGCTAAATAAAATAATTCAT
>CAZMVK010000167.1:0-7303 GCA_964569545.1 uncultured Bdellovibrio sp. | reverse complement strand
GACTTCGATTGCTTTTTTATAATCGCTATTGCGGAAAATAAAATTTCCTGCGACCAAGGCGTCAGCGTCTTTGAGGTGATGTAAAGTTTGATCATTCACACCGCCATCGACCTCGATTAAATAATTAAATTTTTTCTCTGTTCGTATTTTCTTGAGCTCTGTGATTTTAGAAACTTGATCTTGCATAAAAGATTGTCCGCCAAAACCAGGCTCTACCGTCATGACCAATACCAAATCAACATCAGATAAAAACGGAGTTATCGCCGACAATGGTGTGCGTGGACGCAAGCTCAGTCCAGGCTTTGCACCAAGTGATTTAATTTTTTTGATCAAGGCCTGAGGCTCGGGACAGGCTTCTATGTGAAACGTCAGATAATGTGCACCCGCTTTAATAAATGCTTCAGCGTACTTTTGCGGATCCGTGATCATCAAGTGCACATCCAAAGGAATGCTCGACACTTTTTTAAGACTGGCCACCACCGGAACGCCAATGGTTAGGTTGTCGACGAAATGCCCATCCATGACATCCACATGAATCCAGTCAGCTCCAGCAGCAATGACGGCTTTGATTTCTTTTTCAAGATTTGCAAAATCAGCAGAAAGAATAGATGGAGCAATTATCACGGCATCACCTCAATTTAGTATATCGCCAACCTTTAAATCATTACCTTTGATAAAATCTTTCACAAGCATTCTTGCGCGAGACTCGGGCTGTAATTCAAATATTTGCAAATAGCCCTGACCAGTTTGTACAATGATGGCCTGATCATTGATCTCAACAATTTGTCCTGGTGATTTTCCAGATTTTCCATCTTGGACTTGGCTGCGATGAATTTTTATTTTTTTACTCTGCAAAGTTGTAAAGGTCCCAGGCCCTGTATTAAACGCACGAATCTTATTATGAATCTCCAGAGCTGAACGAGTCCAATCAATCACAGCCTCAGACTTTTCAATTTTTTTAGCTATGGTTACTCCAGCCGGATCTTGCGGCATTGGGGCTAAATTTCCGCGAATATAATCCATCAATTCAATATGCAATAATTCAGCGCCAAGATCTGCCAAACGTTCATACAATTGCGAAGAGGTCAGATCTGGTTCAATCACTGTCTTACGAAGACCAATCACATCACCAGCATCCAACTGCTTTACAATTTTCTGCAAGGTCACGCCGCTCTCGACGTCCCCAGCCTCAATCGCTCTTTGTATTGGCGCAGCCCCACGCCATCTTGGCAAAATAGAACCATGAATATTGACTGCACCAAAAGGAAATAAATCCATAAATTTCTGCGACAAAATTTGACCAAAAGCTACAACAACTGCGATCTCAGCTCCCCAGCTTTCAATCTCTTGTAAAATAAAATCCTTATTCACAGATTCTGGAGTGATCACATGCAAGCCCTGACTCAACGCAAATTGTTTTACAGGACTTGGGGTTAATTGCATTTTTCGACCAGCGGGACGATCTGGTTGAGTCACCACACCCACAACTTGATAATGTTCATCTGCCAACAATTGTTTCAAAGCAACAACAGCAAAATCAGGTGTTCCTAAAAAACAAACTCGCACTTTGCTCACGCTTTAACATCCTCTTTTTCTTTGTCTGTCTCGGTTTCCTTTTCAGGATAACCATGTTTTTTGATCTGATTTTTAATACGATTATTTTTAATAAGGCTGAGATGATCAATAAACAATGTTCCCTCAAGATGGTCAATTTCGTGCTGCACACAAATTGCCAGCAAACCATCAAGTGTGATCACATGTTTTTTTCCTTCAACATCTTGATATTGCAATTCAATAGTTTCAAATCTTTGAACGTCCTCAAAAAATGTAGGCACACTCAAACAGCCTTCACTGAATACGGTCTTGCCGTTACCTTTTAATATAATCGGATTGATAACCACCAATGGTTGTTCAATTTTACTTTCAAGCGGGCCCATTTCATTGCCCTCTTCTTCATAACGACCCTTGCGATCACGAGGTCTGGTATCAATCACCAACAAACGTTGTAAAATCCCAACCTGTGGTGCAGCCAAACCAATTCCATTTTCGGCATACATGGTCTCAAACATATCGCTGACAATTTGTTTCAATTTATTATCAAATTTCTCTATAGGCTCAGAAACCTCACGCAAACGTGGATCTGGAAATTTTAGAACTTCAAGTATGGCCATTGGCTCTCCTTACAACTTGCGCCGATGCAATCGAAGATTCTTTTAGCAAACTAGGTAAAGAATTTATACAACTTTCGTCATCTGAAAAATCAGCAGCACGATCCCTATACTCGGCCTTTACACTCGACGCCTGAAAAAATAGATGGCCAAGCCCAACATAGCCAGATTCGGTGCCCAAGCTGCCATAATCGGAGGAATCTGCCCATGGGAGCCCAGTGTCAGAGCTGATGAGTAGAAAATCCAATAAACAAAAATAAATAAAATACAAACTCCCACATTCAGCATCATCCCACCTGAACGAGCTCGACCGACTGAAAACGGAATCCCAACCAAAGCCATCACCAACGCAGCAAAGGCATATCCATATTTCGAGTGATAATCGACCTCGTACTGAGTGGTTTCTAATCCTGCTTCACGATTTTTCTTAATAAATTGCGAGAGATCTTGCAAACTGAGAACATCCGAAGTGTTTGCTGTTTGACTGAGATCTTTGGCGTCCTCACCCATTACAATTTTCTTTTTCTTAAACTGATTGGTCAGTGGAAAACTGCTGTCATCGGTAAAGATAGTCACAGAGCCATCTAACAAATCCCAATTCTGCCCCTGCATTTGAACTTTTTGAGCAGTCATCATCTGCACCAGATCCCAACTCTGATTAAAATAATACAGAGTCAAACCCTGTGCCTCATGAGTTTCTGGATTCAAAGTTTTCAAATAAAAAATAGTATCTTTAGAGCGATACCAAATCTTGGCGTTCTTTACGATTGAGTAAAGCGACGGATTTTTTTTGATCTCATTATAGAAAATAAAATTTTTGGATTTAGCAAAACTTGGCATCACGCGATCACTGACCGAAAAAACGACATAACAAACACAACAAACCCAAAGTAAAATCGGTATAGAAATTCGCAGCAAACTCATACCAATACTATAAAGAGCAACCAGCTCACTATTACGGTTGAGTGTTGAAATGGTGAATATTGTGGCAAGCAAACAAGCCATCGGCGCCATTTTATAAAAGACCTCGGGCAAACCATAGGCGTAATAATGCAGCAAACTCATCGGTGCGACCTTGTCATAGGTGACCATCAAGCTCAAAGCATCAATGGAAACAAACAAAGTCACAAAAACCAGCAATCCGCCAATAAAGTAAAACCAAAACAACCCAGAGATATATCGATCAATTTTGCTACCCATAAAATAAAAGTATCGCTTCTCTTGACTCAGGTCTCGAAAAAATGTGTACTTATTTTATGGCTTTACGCGTCTTGTTGGCTGATGAGAGCTCTACAATTAAAAAAGTAATGCAGTTAGCGCTGCAGGATTTCGGAGTCGAGGTCAAGGCGGTGCCTATTGGTATCGACGTTGTACAGGTTTCACGTAGCTTTAAACCCGATATTATTTTTGCTGATGTGCTTTTATCAAAGCGCAACGGCTACGAAGTTTCCATGGACGTCAAAGCAGATTCCGTGCTGAACAAAACTCCAGTTGTCCTGATGTGGAGTAGTTTTATGGAAATCGACGAGGCCAAAGTCCAGGAGTGCCGCGCCGATCGTAAGATTGAAAAACCATTCGACGCAGAAACTTTGCGCGCTATGGTCAAAGAATTGGTACACACCACTTCCAGCAATCTAATTTCGAACTATCTTTCGTTTCCTGATTTACCACCAATCATCGACGACAAACCTCAGGTAAATTTATCAGCTGCAACTCAGTCTAAAAAACAAACTGATCAACCTCAGACTGACGATATCCCTACATTTAACTTTGATAGCTTAGAACATCAGAACCAAAATCGATCCAAAGCAAAAAATAAAAATGCCGACGTGGATTTTGGTTCTTTGGATGCCGATACCATTGATTTATCTTCGCTTGATATACAATCTGCGCCGCTTGAAGCACCTGAAGGTTTTAATTTTTCTACAGAAATGCATTCTGAGCCTGCTTATGAACCCATTGTGATCGATGACATCGAAGAGCCTGAAGAATTTCAAGCAGTGCCGCTGCCTCGAAATCGCTCTGCGAATAAAACCGAAAATCTAACCGAGAGAATACAGGCCGCAAAAAATCCTGTTTTTGAAGGCACGAAAACCAATACCCAAGTTGGCAAAAAAACTTCAGAGGACTGGACTCACCAAGATCTCAGCAAATTTAAAATTGATTTACCAATGGATGATCAATTTGATTTGAGCGAAGCCGATCTAACCAATACTTCGATCGCTTTGTCCTCCGGAGTCGAAGAAATATCTTTGGATGAAATTGAAAATCCAAAATCTGTATTGCGCCAACAGCAGGCCAAAATTCCGACCAAGTCTTTTCAGTCACAACAAGCACCTGCCAATAATCTGGAAGCCAATATGAAAATTCTAGATCCAATGCGCGCTGAAGAGCTGATTCGCCAAGAGGTTCGCCAAGTTTTAGAAAGTATCGCTTGGAAGGTTTTGCCTGAAATCGCAGAACGCGTGGTGCGCGAAGAAATTCAAAAATTACTCAAAGACGCTGAACAGATCTAATACATTTTTCTGCAAGCAATCGTTTTTGCTACGCTCACCATTGGCTTTTGCAAGGTGCGTTTTACAAAAGATAAAAAACTTGAATAACGCAAATCACTGTCTGGTAGCCACAAACTCCAGCTGCCGCGCGTATCAACAGACAAAATATAGATCGAAGATCTCTCAGTCTCTTCTAAACCAACAAATACCTGAGACGATTCTGATACCGCAAACCAATAACCTATAAATTGGCTGCGCATATTTACCGCTGAATTATAAGCTGGAAAATACTGAGTTGCCAAAGTTACAGGAACTGTTGCCGCAGTCGTGGCAACCGACGATTGCTGAGACAACCACTGTATCAAACGCATAGTTTCATGCACTCTGCTTTGCGAACGATCTTGTTGTAAATCGATTTTATAAATCCTGTCTGATTTCGTTCCTGATGCTTTTTCAATGGCATGGGCTTTTGAGCTAGTCAGAAACATGCTCGCCAACAAAATGAAAACCACAGCTAAAATACCAACATTCAAATAACGAAAAAATAATTTAAAACTCATAACTACTTTGCCTCCGCGACAACAAAAACGTGCATAGAAACTGACCGAAGCTAGACATTGCACCTATATCTAATGAATGTTGAGAACTCATTGGAATAGTTTAGTAATGGCTCCAATAAATAAGTAAATTTACAAAAACGATGACAAAAAAAGGCGCTCGTTATTGAGAAAAATATCTGTCAAATGTTTGGACAGTTTGTATGGCCAATTTTTTACTGAAGCTCAGAAATCTTTTCTATGTCCACCACAACCTGCCCACCACCATCGCTTCCATCAATTGCGGAATGTCGATGAACAATATCAACAAAATGTCGGTCCCAGACTATGTCCTTGCCATAATAAACATGTCTGGTTCGAATATTTTGCGCAAAAGTCTCATCATGCCCCAGCAAAGAAACAATAAACTGTATTTGTTTTTGGGCAATATCGTCTGCAGTCAATTTATAAAGTGGACTTGTTTCGTCAATAATATGCCTGACTGTCCAACTAAAAGAAAAAATCGCCGAACGGTTTCTTGCTAGAGGTAAATCGATCTGTTGTCGCAAAGAAATTCCCTCGGGAGTCACTGCATCTTGAACCATAACCAAATTTAGATTGGCCTCAACAACATGATTAAATCGCGCATTGGCCAAACGAAACATCAAAGATCTTTGACCCATAAAATTTGTTATTAAAATTGGCTGACTGAATATTACCCGCGCCGTCGGCCGAGAAAAGCGTGAAAATATCAAACCAGTAATGACCGCAATAGTCATCATCCCGGTTAAAGCTTCAACAGTTACCAGCAGATTGTGAGGCAAACTCAAAGGAGCAATATGTCCATAACCAATGGTAGACAAGGTTTGAACGCTAAAGAAAAAACACTCGATTAAAAAATCAGCCGCCGTTTTTGAAACAGTTCCGCTGAATCCAGATTGGCCTAAAACAAAATACAATATAGCAAATAGCATATTAATAAGAATATAAATCAAAAATAAACACAGTAAAAACTGAGCCGTGCTTAACGACAACATGAAATGATACACATCATGAGAAGACGTCAATACTGTCGGATTTTTAATCTGAATTTTTTTAAGTTTCTTATTTCTCTGCATAATAATATCCTATTCAGCTTTCTTTTAATCCAAAGTCACAATTTCTTGTTTGTTTTGATCAATAGACTGTTGCAAATGATTTTTCACTGCACTTTTTTCATTGATCCTGGAAGACAATTGCCAAGATTGATCACGTAGCTGCTGACGATGAGACAAGTAAGGATCATTGTCAGCCGGCGGCACCACCGGCAAACTGGATAGGTGACCATCGACCATCCATTTCTCTGATTGCAATAGCTTCAGTTCATTGTCGACCGAAGTTAACTTTTCTTGATCATTAACAAGAACACCTTGCAGATATTTTTTTCTCGCCTTGCGATAATCGGGCAAAAATGATTTTTCTAAATTTTCAGGACACACTTGTTGATATTTTTTTCCACTGAGCCCTTCCACCGTTCCATTTTGGCAATAAACCACAATACCTTCATGATGCCGTTGTTTGAGACGTGACAACTGACCTGGATCACAGAATTCAGTGTTGAAATTATCGCCCAATTTTCCGATTTGATAAACTTGTTCAAAATCACAATAGCGCCCCATGCCGGCCTTGAATCCAAGGTCCAATTGCGATTCCGAAATATCGGCTTCAGCTTTACGGCACTGATTGATTTTAGCATCATTAGCAATGCGCTCCCCCCTCATGGCAGCGTCAAAACCAACCTGATACCAATTCAGTTTTTCACAATCTTTTCTAACAAAGTAACTGGTACAAGAGACTTGAGAAACACAAAACAACAATAATGCTAGCTTAAAAAATAAATTCATCCCTTACTCCTTTCAAAGGAGAACACGATCCAACAGCAATCCATCAATAAATTTAGAAAACTATTTATCCTAAAACTGGCTCGCGCAAAGAGTCACCAAAGCTAACAACAATGCGATGCCTCAATTTCTTGATAATTGCAGCCAGACATCCTTCCTGTTAAGAATCTGCTATGTGCGCTGGGCAAAGCCACATCGAGCCAGTGTGAACAAAGTCATAACGA
>CAZMVK010000166.1:0-7517 GCA_964569545.1 uncultured Bdellovibrio sp. | reverse complement strand
GGCGAGCGCGGAGGCGTCCTACTGGACGCCGCACAAGCGACCCGACCGAGCAACGAAGAGTGAGGAAGTTTACGCACGGATCAGTAGGAGTAGAAGCCTTTTTTGGATTTACGGCCGAGCCACCCCGCCTCAACATATTTAACCAGCAAAGGACAAGGACGATATTTCGAATCTCCCAAACCATCATACAAAACATTCATAATCGCCAAGCAAGTATCCAATCCAATAAAATCTGCCAGAGTCAAAGGACCCATCGGCTGATTGGTTCCAAGCTTCATCGCACTGTCAATGGACTCAACAGAAGCAATACCCTCATGTAAAGTATAAACAGCTTCATTGATCATCGGCATTAAAATACGATTGACGATAAAACCTGGCATATCTTTAACGCTCTCAACAAATACTTTATCCATTTTTTCAGCCAAAGTTTTAACTGCCAAAAAGGTTTCATCCGAAGTTTGCAAACCACGAATGCCTTCCACCAATTTCATCAGTGGAACTGGATTCATAAAATGCATGCCTGCCACTTTATCAGGGCGAGAAGTCACCGCTGCGATTTTGGTAATGGAAATAGAAGATGTGTTTGAAACCAACAACGCTTCTTTTTTTACAACCTGATCCAATTCACGAAATATTTTTAATTTCAAATCTACATTTTCTGTTGCAGCTTCGATCACGATATCTGCATTTTTCAATCCCTGCATATTTTCAACAGTTTGAATTTTTGATAACAACGTTTTCTTTTGTTCTTCGGTCATCGTGCCTTTTTTGATTAAACGATCACAACTTGAACTGATTGTACTCATACCTTTTTCAAGAGCAGACGCTGACACATCCATCATGATCACTGACAAACCAAAGCTTGCCGCAACCTGAGCAATACCGTTACCCATCTGACCTGCACCAACGACACCTACGACATCACCAGCTTGTAAACTCATACAAATCTCCTTAATTAAAAATTGAATAAATCTTTTTCTCATAAGATAGAAAAAGAGTCACTTCTCAAGTAAAAACCAAGCTTACTCGCCCTGACGCGCCAGAAAATAAGAGCCGGACTCAACGCAAAAAATAGACAATAAAAATTAAGAGTGCATAACAAATTAATCGCAGCCAAGGCGCCGACGAAGAGGTCAGCCAAGTGGCTGCCTCAAGAAGAGCAAGGAGGACTCAGATCAATTTTTTATGCGCTCTAACAAATTGATCTAGGTCACATCTAATTTGGCTCAAAGTTCACTTTTCCAGGGAAACTTATTTCAATTGGCCGAGCCATTGAAGACCTGTTCGAATTCTCTGTTGTTGCAGATCTCAACAGATTACAAAATTAAGAAAACAAACAAGTGGCCGATAAATTTGCCCAATAAACTTATTAGCCAAACTTACTCATTAGCCAATTTTTACGGCTAAATTAAACAAATAAATTTTGCCGGCAAAATTACCAACCAAGCCTATTGCTGCTGATTACTGAGGCGAAATTGCAATAAAATCTGATCATTTTGCAGATGAAGATTCTCATCATGCTTTTGTGCCCATAAGGTCCACGAGCTGAGTCTTTCCGCAGACACCCAACTGAGACCGAAGCCCGTGGTTTTAATAATGCTCTCTGACATGTGCAGATCAGCCTGTGATTGCTCATAGCGGAATAAAAAACGCAGTTGCTCAGACGCACGACTCACAACATCAAAATGACCCCAGACAAAAGGATATTTCTCATCACTCTGAATAAAGTCACCTCGACCAGACTCAAGCAAAATGAGCTGCTGATTCCATTGCTTATAAATTGCCAAAGCCCCCATACGATGTTTGGCCGATTGCCCTGGATCCCAAACAAAATTTTGCGCGGCTACTTGCGAGCGTACGGTTGCTAGCGAACTCCCAGATGAACGCTGATCTGTTTGACCGACTTGAGCCGTTAACAGCACTCCAAAGCCAGATTCATTTTGATAGCGCCACAAACCTGTAGCCCAAGTTTTCTGATCAAGATTTTCACCCGATTCACCATTGTGAACCATCACGCGTGTTAAGAATTCTTTGTAAGAAGTTTGCATTTGCAAACCGTAATCAGACCTTGCAAACCAAGACTGAGAACGAACATATGTATCCGGCATTAATTTTTCATTTTCATTGAGTTGACCTTCAAAAGAAAATGGCACCTGCATCAAACCAAAACTGAAATCCATTATCGAACTTTTCCAATTTATTTTTGCCAAAGTTAATTCCAAATTTTGCGATTTTGGTGCGTACCACAAAGCCGGAGCTACCATATCGGCTGTACCAAAAGCCAAATCCGCAAATAAAAAAGATCGCTCTTGTTCACGCTCTTCTTTTTCTTCTAAGCCTTTTGACCAACGAAATGCAATCCAACTATTCTTTAGCTCAAAACCACCACGACTGGGCTCTTGCAAAGACATTTGAGGCGACAAATAAAACTGAGAAAATTGCAACACACCTAAATTTTCCGAATTCACGGAACCCTTCGAAGAAGCTACAGAAACGTTCACAGAAAAAGTCGTCAACAATGCCAACAACAGCAAATAAACTCGACTAAAGATGTAAGTTTTCACACAATCCTTGCTCATAATCACATTTATTCTATAACTGGCTCATAGAGAAATAAAGACTAGGAATAGACTGCCCTGTTTTTCTGGCCTTGAGCCTTCGTTTGAAGCTGTTCAAACTGAAAGAATATGAAAACGAAAGCATACAAAATACTATTTTATTTCCTATCAAGTCACTTGATTCTCTCAACAGCAAATGCTGAGAAAACCGCTAGCTTACCATTTTTCCGTCACCCACAAAGCGCCTTCCCCTCTGGCGAAGCCAGCCCCCGAGATTTAGAAAAAAACTGGGTCAAAGACGAAGCTCAAATGTCCTATGAAATTCTACGTGGTAAACAAAAAATTTGGATCAAAGCCAATGAAATAGCTCGTGATATAAATCTGAGTTTGCTGGCCACCAACGGAAATAATTCAATCAAATATAAAATTTTAAAAATTGACGGCAGACAAGTACTTGCTCAAAACCCACAAACTCTTCAAGCCGAATGGATGGCAATTGAGAGTTTAGCATCGTTACCAGAAGATCTCGGCATCGCTACTAACTTAATTGCAGCGACTTTACATGCAAAACCAGAATGGAAAAGCATTGGCGTGCATGCCGCTGAGCCACTGACTCGATTGCAAGTAAAAAACTATCAAGACAATTGGGTGCAAGTCAGTCCGATCAATCGCCCCGAAGTCACTGGTTGGGTTGATAACAGCAACTTGTTATTCAAACACGATTTTGCCTCTGAAATTAAGACCTCAGATACCAGCGGCGATAACGCTGACAAATGGATCCCAGTCTTATATCGGCATGGAACGATGATGGTTGGATACAAACAACAACAAATTCCGATGAGCAAAGTCATTGCCTTGAAAACAAAAAATAGTATGGGAATTTCTTTGGTCTCTCATTCTGATTTTTCATTGTTGATGAAACAAAATGTCAGCATATCAAAAACGGATTACGATGTTTGGAGTACCAGTAAATTACCAGGTCACGGCATTATCTATTGGAAAAAATCTGAACCTACACAAAATAAAAATCAAAATACAGATCAAATTAACGATCAAAAAAAATCTGTGCCGACAAACGAACCACCTTCTGCAAATAATGTGATTTTGAAAACTGAAGATTTATTAAAACGCGAGGTCGTATCGATCTCTTTCAATCCCAAAAAAACAACCCACGGCCTAGCTTCGGCCGAAGGAATTTATTTAACAACCGATGGAAAAAATTGGCGGAGACTGAATCAATTTGGCAACAAAAATGCCCCAGTATTAATTGATGAGAGCGACACTCTGTATGTAGGCTCAGAAAACAGTAATGATTTGGGTGAACACTTTTCGGCTTATTTAAAATGGGATGAGCTTGCTCACATGGTTGAAAAAAAACAGAACAGTCCTGCGCGCGAACTTAAAATTCGTAATATCAAAAATCCACGTCCTGGCATTTTATCTATCGAGTTTGATACAGGCTCAGACGTGATCCGTATGGCAGCAAGAAAAACTACGGACAGTAATTTAAAATGGGATTTTGAATAGAAATTTTTATTTTTCTTTTATTACGTCGTTTTTTTTAATTTTATTAACAGCTCGCGCTAATAAAAACACACTGAATGCTACGATAAAAAATGAAACCACGGTTGTTACAAACAAACCAATATTGATTGTAATCGCCCCGACTTTTTGTGCATCCACAAGTGTGGCATAGGGTCCAGACGAAGTCCCCTCTTTAAGAGTGATAAAAAAGTTCTTAAAATCAATCCCACCCAAAACGAATCCAATCGGCGGCATGATCACATCAGTCACTAATGAATTAACTATTTTTCCGAACTCGGCACCAATGATCAAACCGACTGCTAAATCAATGACATTACCTTTGATCGCAAATTCTTTAAATTCTTTTATGACAGACACACAACCTCCGAATTAAATATTTTCAAAAAATGGATTCATTGCCTGATAAACTTTGTTTTGCAGATCCTGACGATTTTCTAAAGTACTTCCTGCAGTTGCAATCGCAGGCAAAAAACGCACCTGGATCTGACGTGAACATTTATCGTTATTTGGTAAAAATTGATATTTTCCCATGACTGCCAAAGCACCATGAATAACTACGGGCACCACAGGCATGTGCGCATTGATCGCAAAAACAAAAGGACCCGCTTTGAATGGCAAAAGTTTTTCTTCAGTATTACGACTGCCCTCAGGGGCCAATGCAAATTTTTCTCCATTTGCGGTACGTGCCCTTGCTTCTTCATAAACTTTAAAAACCTCTTCGCGGTTTTGTCTGGCAATTGGTAAAATACCAGCTCGTCTCATCGCACGACCAAAAAACGGAACAGAAAACAATTCGATTTTAGCTCCGAAACGAAACGAAGGATAAGCCGCAAACAATGCTAAAATATCAAAAAAACTGGTGTGGCTAAACAAAAACAAACAAGAACCAGCTGGTATATTTTCCAAACCATGAACTTGAACATTCACGCCAAATAATTTCAACCCTGCTCGACCCCAAAAATGACAAACCTGATCGACAAAAGTGCGGCTGGCATACACAGAGGCTTGTAAAATTAATACAATCGACAACGCTAACGTCAGAAGCAAAAAAACCAAACCAAAAACAAATGATCTTATCGAACAAATTACATGAATAAAAAAAGAAGAAATAGTCATAAGAGAATAGACATCCGTTTGCTGATGTTGAGTGTTCATAGAGTCTGCGGATCCAAGCGCTTTCGTGCAGCTATTTTTTGCCGATCTTTATAGGCTTGATGATGCGAAGGTCCGCTGAGAATTCTTGCATGAGATTCTTGATCCATGATTTGCACTTCGAATGGATAGAAAAATGAAAAACCAACAGATTCTCCAGGCAATGAAACACGCACAAGCTTACGAGCAATAAATTTAATAAAACGATAATCAGCCCCGGAGAATGCGTTTTCTTTACGTATAAATCCGGCATCATTTTCACGTTGAGCTAAATACTGTCTAAAATACTCATTCACCTGATCTTCATTCCATTGGCTGGATGGATTGAGCGGATCTTGCTGCTGCAATTGAATGATATCCACACAGGCCTGCAAAAACAAATCGACAGGATATATGTTATTAGAAGATTGGTCTGGGATAATATGAGGATAACTGATTAAATTTTCTTCGACCAAAAAACGAACAACACGAAAGGTATCAAACATGGACTGAGTGACAAATCTCACCCCTAATTTATCAAAGACATTCATGGCGAGAGCATTGGGCTTGGCTAATAACTTAATCACAGTACTGGTTGAGGTTTTAAACGGCTTTGATTCAAACCCCATCAATGCCAAAGGAGAATGTTGATCGACCTCATCCGCACGACGCAAATAAGTCGTGCCACTGGTACCATCATGATAAATACAATTTTGAAATGGTGATAAAATTTGTTTTTGAATCTCTTCTGAGAATGAAGCAAACAAGTCATTCTCTGCATGTACAAAAACATGACAACAACGCAAAATCACGCAAGACCATCTTTGCAGTTGTTGAATTTGCAACATCGACAAATTATCGAAGGCAACATTATCGCCTAATACTACTCCACCCGTTTTTCTTGCCAAATTCTCTTCACTGCAGCTGGCAAAAAGTAAAAGCTTGCGCGGATCTTCTAACAATTTTCTTTCACGCAGAATTTCCGGAATTTCGTCAATATTGAAATCTAATTTCTCAGTCAACAAAACCATGGCTCGGCGATGAAAATACCAAAGTTTTTCCATTTGATCTGGAACTGAAACATCAAAACCATAGGCCTTTAAAAAAGCATTGGCTTCTTTTAATGTCGAAATATCAAGTGCGGGCATATCGATGGCTGATTTACCACCAACTACAGAATGAAGAACGGACTGATTGAATTGAAACCTATTAGGCATTTTCCCCCGCTGACTGCATTGAAAGCAAAGCCAGCCAAGAGATCAATTATTTTCTTACGACTGCATACTATTCGAGCTCGCATAGCTTTAGGCGTCAGATTGACGCCCTAGCTCTTAGTAGCCACTTCTTAGTTATCTTAGTTGCATCTAAAGAATCCACACACTGGAACTTGGAAATCACCCAAGGTACCTTCGTGCTGGCCATTGATCGTATTTGATTTATTAACAAAGCTCAAAGTTCCAGTAAAATTTGTTTGATCATAGTGACCTGTTAAAGTCACAGTTCCAAGATTGTCACCGAACACCAACTGCACTTTGTTGCCAGACTGAACTCCACCGCTGACACCTTGTAAAACAATTTTGATTGGCGGTATCTCATGGCCATCAACATCTTTTTTTCCAACATTAGAATCATTGATATCAATTTCAATCACCGAGTTGCTAGTAATAATCTGACCATTGCCTTTATCAATGCCAACGGCACCTCTTAAAACCACTCCATCACGGTTACTGATAGAACCAATCGACTCAGGGTCAACACCGGCTGACGCCAACAACTGCGCTACTGATTGAAATTTAGCAGCATCATTTGCCGTTACCGCAGCTTGTGTTCCCAATGTACCAGCAGCTCCTGCTGGTACAGATAAACTGGTTGATTGAGTTCTGGACTCATCTCTGCCTGCGCTGACAGATGAAGAGTCATCACTCTTCTTTTTACCGCAGGCAATAAAACCAACAGCTAAAATCACCATTGCCATTGGCATCATAAATTTTCTTTTTGACGTTTTCATACAGACTCCTCCGTTTGCTTTTTTTGTTCCTCACTTACTAGTAAGGCAAAGCCCACGCCAAGCTTGGCAAAAGAACGCGTCTCAAAATGAAACAGCCTATGAACTGAAATAGAATACAGAGCTTGCGAGCTCTCAATATGAAACAGTTTTATATAATGAAAAAATAGCTTAGGAGCGGCGACAACTTACGCTCACTGTTGTCTAACTTATGGACAGTAAAAACCCTCTTTCTTCTTTTTGTGGAGGTCTGGTTTAGCATTAGTTTTTGTTATAGA
>CAZMVK010000165.1:5268-7530 GCA_964569545.1 uncultured Bdellovibrio sp. | reverse complement strand
AGGTGCTGGAGCTAATGCGACATCAAATTATGCTATTCGATATTTTGATAGCAGCAATATCTTGCATACAGTTTTTGGTGGACAACCTTTTTATGGCGATGGTCTAGATAAAAATGTGGCCCGTGGAATTTTCTCTGGAATCTATTATAAAAAATCATCAGAATCCAATCAGGCGGCATTCCCCGAAGGACTTTATTTTGTTGAACAATCCGGTGTGGTTTTTGGCTACATCAACCCATCCACAGGCGTCACCAGCCAACTGTGGGGAAATCAAGCCCGTTTAGCCTCAACTCCAGTGACCGGAACAACGATCAGCAAAAATTTAACCATGGGCCACGCTTACTCCGGCGGCAATGGCATGACGTTGACCTTTGATAGCAGTGGTTTGCCATGGATGCGCGCCAATAACGACGCTATTTCAATCGATGCGACCAACAAAATAGTTCGTCGAACACTGGCCAGCACCAGCAACAATTTACAGCTGGCCGCCAACAATGCCAATCCTGCCAATTATGGCTTGTATGTATTTGCAGGGCTGCAAAATTTTACCTTAAAAAACAGTGGTCTGTTTGTCATGCCGAACTATGTGTTCACGGGCTTTGATCCTATTATCAGTATTCGTTATATGGATTTTGCAAATTCCATCACCCCGATTATTTTAGGCGGTAATTATTTAGCAAGCAGCAATACCGCAGCCAGTGCTGATATCGCCACGGCAGGAGCTGTTGCCGCAGCGCCATTATGGACAAGCTGTCGAACGACTGCGACTTGTTACATGCAATACAACTCAACCAGTGACCGTTTGTATTTTGTCGAGAGTGCAAAAATGCGATACATCACCACACCTGACAACACCACAACCGCAACCATGGGAACGTTATTAACCTTAGGTGCAAGCACGTTTTTAAATTTCAGTTTTACCCTAGATGGCTCGCAGCTTTGGTATTTCAAAGCCACCGGTGGATTGTATTGTTATGATATCTCATCGGGAAAATCTTGGTGTGACAATACCACAGATCATTTTTCAATTCGAACAGCTGCTGGGTTTTCCGTGACCGCAGGTGCAAACCAAATTACATTTAAAGACAATCAAACCATGTTTGTATCAACCTATGTTGGCGAGATCTTGCAATTCGATTTGCCGACGACTCCGTAAGTTTTAAATATTTATTATTTACAAACCCAGAATATCTTCAGCAGCAATTGATCGAATGCCCTGGAACTTTTGATTTACAAGTGAGACCAGGCAGGGCTCAAAATCCTCATGCTTTTTACAGAAAGTTGTTAGACCCTTTAGTTCTTCCAGAGATGTTTTATTTGATTTTACTTCGATGGCGTAACGTTCGCCATTTTTTCCAATGCAAACAAAATCTACTTCTTCATTTCTATCTTTCCAGTAATATGTTTCCCAACCAGCAGCGCGCAACCTTGCCCCAACTGCATTTTCAAAATAATGTCCAAGCAATGGATTTTTTAGTTTTTCGTGAACTGATTTACTGAGTGCCTTAATCAACGCATTGTCATTGACAATAATTTTTGGACTGCTTGTTTTCATTTGAATAATATTAGTACTGTACTTAGGAATTAATGAAATTAAAAATCCAGACTCAAGCAATTCTAAATAATGCTTAATTGTAGCAATGGCGCCTCGATCCTGCAGTTGCCCTTGCAATTTATTATAAGAAATAATTTGCGCCGGAAACTGTGTTGCCATTTGAAATACCTGTCGAAACAAAGATGGATTTTGCACAGGATGCAGTTGTATAATATCTCTGCCAATTGCCGGCTCGATAATGGAGTCACGAATGTAACTCACCCATCGTTCTGTGTCGTTCAAATATTGATCCGCACCCGGATAGCAGCCAAACTCAATAAACTCATTTATATTGCGTTGAAATATATTTTGAGCCTCTGCAAAGCTCCAGTGTGTTGCGCGAATCAATTCAAATCTACCAGCCAAAGTTTCTTTCAAATCTTTTTCAATTGTAAGCGCTGCAGATCCTGAGATTATAAGTTTCAATGGCGTTTTTTTTTCATCCCATAGTTTTTTTATAACTTCAGACCAACCTGATATTTTTTGAACTTCATCAATCGCCAGAATCTCAGCTTTTTTCGCAATGGCTTCATGCCACCATTGCGTAATTTGTTCTGCACCCAAGGGTGTTGGTGAATCAGCCGTAAAATAAATTGCAGTTGTACCTTCAAGAGCACCTTTAATTGCAGTAGTTTTTCCGACCTGTCGAGGTCCGATGACCACCTGAA
>CAZMVK010000165.1:0-5258 GCA_964569545.1 uncultured Bdellovibrio sp. | reverse complement strand
CAACTGCTGTATGATTCTTTCTTTAGTCATTACATGATCTTATATGAAGTTTTACAATTTGTAAACTGTATTTTACAAATTGTAAAAACTGAGGATCAAAGTCTATGCAAGCAACAAAGCTTAAATAAAGATAACTAGACAAAATGGAGCTACGGCAAGTTCTCATACTTTTTCACCCTCCCCATGAAAAAGAAATTAGAATTTCAATTGTTTTATGGAGAAATAAAATTGACATCCTTCTGCTTAGAATCTGAAATACCTAGGATCAACTCTGTTAGCGATCTGCGAAAAACAAGGATGTCTCGCGTGAAAAACTTAACATGAATCATTCAAAAAACGATTCAAACCAAAATTCAGAATCGGCTTCGTCACGCCGACAATTCTTGCGCAAAATTTTAAGAACTTCGATTGCAGTTTCGGTTATTCAATCTCTGCAAATTAAAAAAGTTTATGCACAGTTTTTTACAACCGCTTTTTGGAAAAAACGTGGCAACGCTATTGGTGGCAGTATTTTTTCTTTTGGTTTTAACACCAATGGTGAGCTCGGTGACAGCTCGGTTGTTGCCAAATCTTCGCCCGTGCAAATCGGGGCGCTGACGGATTGGCTTTCAGTTTCAGCAGGCAGGGTTCAAACAACAGCGATTAAAACTGATGGCTCGCTATGGTCTTGGGGTAAGAGCAGCTATCTCGGAATCAGCGCTGCTGGCACAAAATCTTCGCCAGTACAAATCGGAACCGCCACTGATTGGTTAAAAGTGTCCTCTGGAGACTCATCAGCAATGGCAATCAAAACAGATGGCAGCTTATGGGGATGGGGAAGCAATGGCTCAAATTTCCCACTTGGAACTGGGGTCGCATCGGGAACTCTCTCATCCCCAGTGCAGGTGGGAACTGATACAAATTGGTCAAAAGTTTCAGTCGGTTTCTATGGCGGATTGGCAGTTAAAACGAATGGCACGCTATGGACCTGGGGATATAATTATAAAGGTAGATTAGGCTTAATGCCGACAGCCTTTGGCCAAATGTGGAGCCCCTCGGGCTGGTCACAACTGGTCGCCGGAGCAACTGGTGGATTTGTCAGACAAACCGATGGGACTCTATGAGGATGGGGGCAAAACGGCAGTGTTGGTTACGTTGGCGACGGAACAACCACTGCTAAATCGTCCCCTGTTCAAGTTGGCTCCCTAACAGATTGGGCACTCATAGCAACAGGAACAGCACATACCGTAGCAGTTAAAACCAATGGCACTTTATGGACTTGGGGTGATAATACCTTCGGACAACTCGGCAACGGGGTCTCTGGAGTGAACCAATCCTCCCCAATACAAATCGGCGCGTTGACTGACTGGGGCACCCCCTCGGCCGGCGCCTACTCTTCGTATGCAACTAAAACTGATGGTACGATTTGGTCATGGGGAGAAAATACCCATGGACAGCTTGGCAACAGCGCCTCTGGCACGAACCAATCCTCCCCGATACAAATCGGCGCGTTAACCAATTGGAACAAAATAGCAGCTGGTGGCTCTCACATTATAGCAACAAAAACAGATAACAGCTTATGGAGCTGGGGAAATGGCGGAAGCGGACGATTGGGTGACTCTACTGCGGTCAGCAAATCCTCTCCTGTTCAAGTTGGCACCCAGACCGACTGGATACAAATCAGTGCGAGCTCTGATCACTCTACGGCAATTAAAACTGGTGGTTCAATTTGGGCCTGGGGTGTTAATGGCGCTGGCAAGCTTGGAATTGGAACCACTTCCGCAAAATCCTCTCCTTCTCAAATTGGAACTTTGACTAACTGGAGAACTGTACACGCAGGCCTTTCAAATACCTGCGCTATAAAAACAGATGGAACAATCTGGGCCTGGGGATTGAACTCAAGCGGAGAACTTGCCGATGGCACAGTTATTACCAGATCCTCACCCGTACAAATCGGGACTGCAACTTATTGGTCGCAAATTGCCTCGGTCACGGCCGGCACTATAGCTCTTAAAAATGATTCAACAGTCTACGGCTGTGGAGATTTTGCAAACACAGCCACCATGCTCTATCCATATTTTGCACCCACAAATTCAGCAAGCTCACCTGTGCAGGTCGGAAGCCTAACCGCCTGGCAAGACGTCAGCGTCAGCGTTACAGATGGACAATCCTATGCACTGCAAACCAATGGCTCACTTTGGAGTTGGGGTGGTTATTCCGCTTATTTAGGGCTGGGCTCGCCCAGCCTTGGATTCAGTCATTCTCCAATTCAAGTTGGAACCGCGACAAGCTGGTCAAAGGTTTCTATTTTTGGAACCACAACAATTGCCACACGAACAGACGGAACATTTTGGGGTTGGGGAAACAATGGCAATGGTGAAATTGGCGACAGCTCGGTTACAGTGAGATCGGTTCCAACTCAAATTGGCACTCTGACTGATTGGTCTAAAATTTCAATTGGAGCTGGCCATTCGATGGCAATTAAAACCGATGGTACATTGTGGGTTTGGGGAGCCAGCACCACTGGCCAGATTGGTGACGGAACTATTGTTGCGAAATCTTCTCCAATACAATTAGGCACAGCCACTGATTGGTATACGGTCTCTGCAGGATTATCTCATTCGATGGCAATTAAAAATTTAGGTCATTGAGAATTTTAAATTCTGATTCGAATTAATACCCTGGCGTCCACGCAATATAAACATGGCCGCCTAAATTTATTAAATTATACAAAGTATGTTTACTGACTGTTGTTGCCCCATGATCCGGCGGCAAATGCACTGTCAGAGCGGTTGTGCCAGCATCTGAGAAGGCCGTAAAACTGCAGGTCGCAGCCGTAGCCCCCTGAACTGCAAAGGTGTAACTGCCACCGTCTTTTACATTATGTAGAATATAAGCCTGACAATTGGCCGTGGTGTATTGAAGATTTCCAGTTGAAAAATCAATCGTGGTGCTGGCGTTTGAAACCCCAGGATTGCCAGTGATTGTACCAGCTACTTGCAATAAAGCATTTGGTGTGGTTGTGCCAATGCCGACGTTACCGCTTCCCGTGACACGAACTCGCTCGGTTCGAGTTGCACTGCCTTGAGCTGTGGTTTCAAATCGCAAACTTGACCCTTGAGCCGAACCCGCAGTCCAAACTTCTTCCGAAAAAGCAGACATCGCAACACTGCCCGCAATAGCCCCGCCACCACCGCCTAATGTGTAAAAACCTAGGCGGTGATTGGCCGCAGTTGGATAACCATTCATAAAAGCTTGAATACCAGCTCCTCCGCTTGAGGCCGAAGAAGCAGTATTGACTACATACAAACCAGAAGTATCAGATCCGACAATGTGCATTTTCGCACTTGGAGCGATGCCGATCCCAACGTTGCCAGAGGAATCAATTCTCATTCGCTCGGTTCCTGAGGTCGTTGTGTTATTCGCAGCCGTGTACAAACTGATTTGCGTTGCCGCGTTCATCAGAGCCGTACCACCACCGATTGTAATTGAATTTGATGCTCCAGCACTTGAGGCATAAAATAATGCCATTGGCTCTTCAGCATTTGTATAATGAGGCACACCTATTCGGGTCGTTTTTTGTGTCGCATCGGTTCGTGTTGTCGCAGAATTATCTGCACCAAAGATTGCGGTAATGTTACCGCCATTGCCGGCTACATCTAGCACATATGAAGGAGCAGTCGTTCCTATCCCAAGATTGCCCCCCATTTAAATACGAATTTCCAGTAGCAATAATTTGAACATTTTTAGTGCCACTATTGTAAAGATCTAACATCCCATTATCATTCGTTGCTGAAGTTCCTTTTATATCAGCAACAGTATTTGTACCATTACCCCAAAAACTACCATCATATTGAGTGGCCGATGTGACCGAGGTCGTACCAACGACAGCAAGTGCTCGACTGGGAGCTGTCGTACCAATTCCAACATAGCCTGAGGCATTGATACGCATTCTTTCTGTCGGAGTGGATCCTGTGCTAAATGAAATACTGCCGCTGGCATGATTATCATAAAGATTCATACTGGTGCTGCCACCACCAGGATGCAATCCAATGCCAGCTTTATTTGAACTGTTGCGATAAAATTCTAAATTCATATCACCAGCAGCAGTCGTATCATTTGCAATACGAATAACTGAATTTGCACTGGCTGTTTTAGATGTCACAGTTAAATCCATTGCCGGCGTCGTCGTGCCAATACCAACATTCCCACTGCTAAGAATGGCGACCTTACTGGTACCGCCGACTTGAAAATCTGCCAAAAATTTATTGCCAGAGCCTGTGGCCGTTTCTGTTGGATTCACAAGCAATGCTGTATAGCTTGAGGTTCCTGATTGGTTCATTGTTGGATTGATAGCAAATGCGACTTGTGAAACGCTGGCCCCGCTTAAGTTCATGCCGGAAAAATCAAAATTATTTCCAGCTAATGATGTTGAATTGGTGACTTTATAAAAGGGGGCTGTTGAACTGAAATCTAAAGTTCGCGCGCTTGTACTGATTGCGGTTCCTGCAATACCTGCTGAACCAATTCTCAAAGTTCTTGTTGTACCTGTTCCACCAAATTCTGTACCTAAATATAAAACATTACTAGCCCACTTTAAAATTCCGCGTTCGTAATTTGTTGTTTGATCTGAAGTATTGTAATTTGCATATCCAGTCGAAGTACTGTTCAACGTTAAAGTATGCGTTGGAGATGTTGTACCGATCCCCACATTACCACCACTGGGTGCTAAGATTATATTTCCCTTGGTCGCATTGCTGGTTGAATCAATTGTTAAATTTCCTGATGACGAGCTGCTGCCGTACATGATCGGCGAGGTCACACTGGTTGATGCGGCAAATGTTCCCAGTGTTGTGATGTTACCCTGCACATTTAAATTCTCAGCAATACCAACACCACCGCTTACCACCATCGCACCGTTATTGTATGCGGTGGATGCCGTTGTTGAACTGACCAATACCGCACCTGTTGCTGTGTTCGGATTCAAGGTCAGATTGCCGCTGGTGTTATCGATATTTCCCTGTGAAGTTCCAGAGGCAATGGCTCTGCGGGTTACACCAGTGGTTAAATAATAATTTGTTCCGTCATATTCCATTGCACCGTCTTCTGGTGTTGTTAATAAAACTCCGCTGGTAAATTTCAATGGTGCAGTTCCTGCTGCTGCTGTTCCTGCCGCTATGTTTAGTAATGCTGTCGGGATCGTTGAACCCGTGCCCAAACCGATTTTTCCTGCAAAAGAATTTGCTTTGGTATTTTGTTGGTAAATACCCCAACCATTG
>CAZMVK010000164.1:5101-7578 GCA_964569545.1 uncultured Bdellovibrio sp. | reverse complement strand
GTCCACATCCAATTGCGCATCGCGAGAGTTCAATTTAAAAGGCAAAGCAAGATATTTCAAGGACGGCAGCTATATTTTCGCCTGGGATCTAATAAAAATCCTAAAAAAATCCAACCCTTTACCGCCCTAACAAAAACCTAAGCAGTCCATTTCATAGAAAGCTTCTTTTTGTTTTTCACACAATCCAACAGATAAAGATCAATAAGCTTCTGATAAGAAACTCCAGACTCGGCAGAAATCTTTTTAAAGTAATCAATAACAGCAGGACTCAAATTAATACCAACTGCCTTTTTCTTTTTAGCAGGGTATGGATTTTTAACTTCTTTCATTTTATCAAAATTATATTCCTTTTTCATAAAAAAACCTTTCTTTTTTAGTCGCCTTGCGAGCCGAGATAATTCGAATAACTGAATCTTCATCACGATGACAATGAACAACAACCAAAAGATTGTTAGAACTATTATTACCAATCAGGACAAATCGATCTTCATCATCTGAATGTTTAGAATCCAAAAAAAGCCTACCATGAATATCATCAAAAACAGATAGAGCTTCCTCAAACCAAATTCCATGTTTTTTACGATTTACATTATTTAATCATCGTCCCAGCAAAACTCAATCATCATATATATTTTATCTAGATATTGACTAGATGTCAAGAGAGCGAGAGCAAAGCGCAAGCCAAAAAAAGAAATAAACGGCTGATCAAAAAGGTCCAGATGCAAGGCGCGACCGAGCGGAACGCGGAGGCGTCCTTAATGGACGCCGCACAAGTGCAGCGACCGAGCAACGCAGTCAGCTGGGCCTTTTTCATCAGCCGTTCTGACAGTCCTTGCATTGGCCGTATAACTCTAGGACATGCGACGTCAGTTTAAACCCAAACTGTTTAGCCACCTTCTCTTGCATATCTTCAATGTGAGAATTAGCAAACTCGCAAATTTTGCCGCAAGACACGCAGGTCAAATGATCGTGATGAGTTTGTTGTGCCAATTCATAACGAGCAGGCAACCCGCCCATACGAACCTCTGTCACCAATCCATGTTGAGTCATCATACGTAAAAAACGATAGACAGTAGCAAAACCCATCTCTGGAAATCGTTCGACAACAATTTCAAAAACTTCCTGTGCAGTAACGTGAGCTCGACCGGCGTAAAGCGCTTCTAATATCACCAAACGCTGTTCGGTGACTTTAAGGTTCATCATACGAATCATTTGTTTAAATGATTTTTCATCCAGGCGATCACGTTTTAAAATTTTGCCTTCACCTTGGCTGCGCGGCAGATCGGGAATTTTGGTCAGATCTTTTCTTGTGGAATTATTTTTCTGCATTTGAAGCTAGTTCCTTTAAAGTGTGAAGCTTTTTTCCAGCGGTGATAATTGCAACAGCATCGTGAGGATGCAGACTTTCTAAATGTTTAACTTGCGCGACAAAATCAGCTATCCAAGTTTTACCACTCAACGCTTGACCAATTTTTCTGGCAGCATCTTCACAAAACATTAAATTCTGACCATTACGTAGGGCAAACTCTTGTTCATCTTGTCTTTTCACCATGGTCTGCACTGGTGTTTGCAAAACATCTTCGATGACATCGATCAATTCGGCAAAAGACAACTCGGCCATATCGGCAATCTGTACTTTAACCTGTGCAAGGCTGCGCTGTGCGTGAGGTGTGGCAATGATCCCGTTTGTTGTTCCCAAGAATTGATAAACTGCTTCTAAATCAACCTGACCAGATGATTTTTCAGATTCTTCCTGACTGTTTGTCTTTTCAGACTTTGACTGACTATTTGTTTTTTCAGACGTTGTCTGACTGGTTAGTTTTTCAGACGTTGTCTGAAAATGTTTTTTAAAATTTTCTTGAATCAACTGACGAGACAACGCGGCCGATGCCGGACAGGTGCTCGAGTACGTAACCAAAACCTCAACAAATATTTCAGGGGCTTGATCACGTTTTTGTTCAGCTGTGATGCGCACTGGATAATTGCGCCAGCCTGTGTTTTCGCTTTTTAAAGATTGGCGTGAAAGCATGGCTTGAAATTCAATTTCTAAAAAAGCATTTTGCGAAAGCTCTTGGTGAGATTTTAAAAACAACTGCAACAAATTCTTAAGCAAGTCTTTAGACAACTCAGCACTAGTCAATATTTGTTGCAAATCAGAAAACAAACGGCTCATATGAATGCCACGAGCAGATTGCTGATCCAGGCTGACCATAGCGCTGGCTTTGGCAGGAACGCGCATGCCTTGAATTAAAATCGGGACCTCGATCCCCTGCATGCCTACCAAACTCAAAGCACTAAATGAATTTGAATTTTCAAGCGCAACATCTGGCAAAACTGTCGAGCTGACAATTGTTGCGTTACTCTCTCGACTCACTGTTTTTGCTTTCGACATAATTTCCTATCTTTTCTGCTTACAAATTTCAGAAATAAGGCATGACTTGATTTACAACAAACTTTGACACCAATCATTTGACCAG
>CAZMVK010000164.1:0-5001 GCA_964569545.1 uncultured Bdellovibrio sp. | reverse complement strand
ATTCACATGTTATTTTGTTGCCCGATAAAAAAAACAGGTAAATAATGTCAGGTTCATGACACCATTCGTCTTAGCCAGCACCTCTATTTACCGTAAAGAGCTTCTCCACAAGCTTGGGATCGATTTTACAGCATTAGCCCCCGTTTGCGACGAGGACGAAGTTAAAAAAACAATTCGCGATCCTTATCAACTGGCTTGCACCTTGGCAAAAATGAAAGCCGAAAGCCTAGCCAATAAGCAAAACTGCGTCATCGGCGGAGACCAGGTGGCAAGCCTTCGTCTTGACGACGGCAGCTTTGAGATTCTAGGCAAACCGAAGAGCAAAGACAGAGCCCACGCACAGCTCAGCAAAATGCAAGGCAGAACTCACGAACTGATCACAGCCCTGTGTGTGGTGGATCGTGGTCAAGCCTATGATATTTTAAATATCACACGATTGACAATGCGACCGCTGACGTCCAAACAAATTGATTTTTATCTTGAACAAGACCAACCATTGGATTGCGCCGGCTCTTACAAAATCGAAAAATCAGGATTGATCTTGATGAGTCACATTGAAAGTTCAGATTTTTCAGCCATTCAAGGTGTGCCACTGATTGAGTTGTGTAATTTGTTAAATAAAATTGGCTACGTATTACCACCAGAAAAATGAGAAATTTATGATTAAAAATTCAAACGACACTGCTCTTAAAAATATTCTTAAAAATTTACATCAACATGCTATTGCCGCCAGATTGAATTCGCATTCACCTTATTCAAAATACAAGGTGGGTGCTGCGATTTTATTATCGACTGGCGAAATATTTTCTGGCTGCAATATCGAAAACGCTTCGTACGGCGGAACCGTTTGCGCCGAAAGAGTCGCCGTATGGAAAGCTGCCAGCGAAAAAGGTGCTATTGAAATTTCACAAGTAATGGTTGTTACCGACAGCGCAGAGGCCTGGCCACCATGTGGCTTTTGCCGTCAGGTCGTTGCCGAATTTGCGACTGACAAAACCCAGGTGCACACGGCCAACCTTGAACAAATTCAAAAGACTTTTTTATTTTCCGAACTGCTACCAGAAAGTTTCAATCCTAAACATTTAGGGAAATAAATGAATTCCAAAGGTCAAAAAAGCTAGTAACTCTTTTGATAGAGGGCATTAATATTCTTGATTACCCCCCATTATTGGCCTTATATTTACCCATAATGGGGGGTAACTTGGAAAGAATAGCTGAGGATACATTAGTAAAGTGGATAAAAGGTAAAAATCGTAAACCTCTAGTTATAAGGGGAGCGAGGCAAGTTGGAAAATCTACTCTTGTCAGAAATTTTTGCCGCCAACAAAAAATAGACTTGATTGAAATTAATCTAGAAAAATATCCTTACCTCGATGAAGTTTTTCAAACAAATAATGTAAAAATAATAATTAATAACATTGAAGATATTTGCAAAAAGAAATTTTCTAAAAAATCATTATTGTTTCTGGATGAAATTCAAACAACTCCAAATGCCATCCAAGCACTCCGTTATTTCTTTGAAGACAAAAAAGATCTTGCAGTCATTGCCGCAGGTTCACTTTTAGAGTTTACCTTGAATGACCATAATTATTCTATGCCAGTAGGAAGAATTGAATATCTTCACTTGGGCCCCATGACATTTAGTGAATTTCTTTTAGCGAAAAAAGAAAAATTTTTAGTGAATCGACTTCGTGAAATAAAAGATGTAAATGAAATTTCAGATACACTTCATAAACAGTGTACGGAGCTCTTACGCGAATTTTATTACGTAGGAGGGATGCCGGAAGCGATACTTACTGCAATTGAAGACGATTTAGATGACGTCGAAAAAATTCAGAATAACATACTCAGCACCTATCAAAGTGACTTTGTTAAATACACTAAAAAATCAAATTTGGTTTCTATTCAAAAAGTATTTAAATATATTTACCTTAATCCATGTCAAAAAATTAAATACACAAATATCTCTGCTGATTACACCAGTCGCGAACTGCATCAACAATTAGATCTTTTGTTTATGGCAAAGGTAGCATTTCCCGTTAAACATTCAAATTGTGACGGAGTACCACTGGCCGCATCAGAATCAAACAAAGTTTTTAAAACTATCATTTTAGATATTGGCCTCATGAATGCAGCCCACACTCTCAATTGGAGTCACCTAAAAAATAATGACCAACTTTTAACCGAGGGGGCCATGGCGGAGCAATTTATTGGACAGCACTTACTTTACAGTGCTCCATCGTTTAAAGAACCACAGCTACATTATTGGCTACGAGAAGGGAAATCACATAATGCAGAATTAGATTATGTTGTAGAAAATGATTCGGCACTGGTTGCAATTGAAGTTAAATCAGGAGCCGCTGGGAAAATACGCTCTTTGCATCAGTGGATGCAGGATTCCAAAGCCTCTCGCAAAAAATGCATTCGATTTAATTTATCAAAAGGATCAAAAGAAAACATTTCGTATCAATTGAAAGAAAATATTTTGAAATATGAATTGATAACACTTCCTTTGTACTTAGTAGAGTATTGGAAAAATTTTCTTGGCAAATAAGTCATCGTTTTTAATCATTCATTTGTAAAATGGTATTTAACGCACTACCTTGGGGCGGCTCTAGCTGCCAAGTACTTTTCATTTTTTGACTCAAAATTTGCAAAAAAATGTCTAATGACTTCGTTCTTAAAAATCGATGTGATCAAGCCTTAGACCAAAGTCTAGAAATTTTCTAGGCAGTTTAAAGCTAAGAAGATAAAAACGAATAACTAACCAAGGAGAGGTTTCATGAATACAAATAAATTGTATGTTCAAAATATTTTGCTGGCTGCTGTACTTGTTATAGCATCTGCAATCACCCCAATGGCCAAGGCTCTGACCAACTCACTACCGGCTGTGTCTGATGAATTCACACCAATGGTCCAGATCAGCCCCTATGTTAAAGATGGCAATGGCGGATCATTTCAAGGATTCTGTAATGCTACATTTATCCACCCGCAAGCATTGATCACTGCGGCCCATTGTTTAGCAGACGCCTATCAATTGCGTATGTTAAAAATGAAAATCCAATTTGGTAAATACAAATACGTTACCAAACCAGATGGCACTGTTAAACGCATCGGTTATGGCCTAACTCAAACTATCGAACCTAATGCTCAACAATTTTTATTTAGCGCAGGCCTTAAACGCCGTTTAGATTCTGGTTCGCAAGTTAATATTTCTCCGGCGGAAGATTTAGCATTTATTATTTTACCAGAACCTGTTGAAATGCCTGATGGCATTCCTGTTGCCAAAACAGCTTCACAACAAGAACTGCGCGGACTTTTTAATTCTTTAACCTCATATCAACCAACGGTATTAACAGTGAATTTTTTAGCTGAGATCAGCACCAGCGACACCAAACGCAGCGCCGTGCTTAACAACATGAGCGCTTCAACAGGATCTTGGACATCGAATTCGAGATCTCGTGTAGAAGAAGGCGACAGCGGTGCGTCGCTTATGGCTCGCATTGGTAAAGAATGGAAAATCGTAGGCGTCGTCAAAGGCCATGCGCAAACCGTATTTAGCGAGTGGGATGTATTCAGTGCTGCCGACAACAAAGTCTGTGAGATGTCACAAATGATCAGCAACCCAGAGATCAAAGCAGCTCTTTGCCATTAAAAAGTGCCAGGCCCTGTTTCTTGTCGCGGCGCAATCTGGATTGGTTCAAATATTCCAATCCAGATTGTAGTCTATTTTAAGAGGTGACTCAGGGCGCTTCTGCAGCAGGATTCTTTCCGCGTGGTTTTATTTTTAAAGCCTTCGTGAGAAGATTTTGATTCAACCATTCTGGAGACATCGCAGACATTCCAAAGCCATCTACATTGCTAGCATCAAACAATGAATCCCATGTTTCAAAACCAGGCTCTTCACTTAGATAACGATAGAATTCTCGGCTGTGTCCACCCATATTTTGTTTAACAACATCAGAAACAAAATCTTGTTGTAACAAATGTGTCAAATCTCCGTGGATATCCAATTTATTGCCTTTATCTATAAATGGACCTTTACCAATCGCAGCTCTAAATCGACCTAAATCCAAACTATCCAAAGCAGAAAACTCGGTGTCCCCTCTTGCTCGCGCTCGTTTTGCTAAAACCTTGGCATAAGCCCAAGATTCAATTTCACCTTTTTCTAACATTTGTAATTTGCGAATATCTTTTGCCGAAAACATTTCTTGGGCAGCATCACGGCTTAATTGTTCCAAATATTTTGCCAGCTCTGGCCCATTATTTAATTTATCAAACACTGCGTTTGTCGTTTGCCGAATCGTCGGACTCTTTATTCTATCAACATAAGTTGTCTTATAATTTTTATATTTTAATGAATTCATTTTTTGATATTTTTCACTGTTGAGAAATTCTAAATCTTTTTTCAATTGAATTTGAATGTTTTTAAATCCTTGAACCTGATCCACAGAATGATATTTTTTTCGTAAAGACAATTCGAAGGCTTCATCCCAACCTGACTTTGCAGTTGACCGAGTAGCTCTTTGCATTCCCCATGTTGCCAGATTTTCCGTTTCTGTTCCGACAACGACCGCACCCGCTGATGCTTTCAATAATACTGACCCCGACAAAATCGCTAAAATAATTTTACAGGTAAATCTAGCTTGGAATTCGGGTCCACAGTTTTTTAAATCACCGACTTCTTTAATAACTGCGTTTTTAATCTGCTCGTAAATTTGAGTTAAAAATTCTTGTGGATGAGTCACAGCCATTTGTACAAAGTCTGTAACATTGCCGGCCATCTGATCTTTATATTTATCACTGAACTGAGATTTATATAAAAAATTAAACAACTCATAAGCAATTTGTGCGACATCTTTTACCAGAGAGCCAGCCCCTTTCAAACAACCAAGAAAAAGATTTCCGCCAGCTTGTACCGCCGTCTGCCCGACATAAGCCTCACAGCTTGCTTTTAATAAATCATCACTCTGCTGAAGCAAACTTCTGATTTGTCGTTGA
>CAZMVK010000163.1:0-7599 GCA_964569545.1 uncultured Bdellovibrio sp. | reverse complement strand
ATGCAACTACAGCAAAACCAGATGCAACTACAGCAAAACCAGATGCAACTACAGCTATAAAAGAAATCTCAGCAACAGAAACGGCTGATAAAAGGGAAAAATCTCAACTTGATAAAAACATTTTGGATTTAACAGCAAATTCAATTTTTGTTTGCGATGGCAAACTTCTTGATGCCTCAAATGTTTCACTCAAAGCAAAAAATATTTACCTTACTGACCTTGCATTAACAAAAATTTCTTCTGGAACTAGCTCTCTAGAACTCATTACTGAAGGTCTGGTCCTTGAAGGAAATACCGTCATTTCTTTGTTAGGTGAAGATGGCCCGCAAACAATCACGACAGCTCCTTCCCTTGCTCTTTCGGCAAAAAAAGTATCAGGTGCAGGTAAGCTTTCTATCAAAATGACTGGTGCGAATTACAAGAAAGATGCAGCGAATCCAGAAGACAAGGATAAACAAAACGCTGAAAATGATAAAAAATCAAAAAACATTAAAGCAAACGACAGCTCAAACACAAGCGGCTCTGGCGCTACTATGCAAAACCCAACATAAGCAAGTGCGAACTAAAAAACAACTCGAGTGCGAATGCTGCGGCTGAGCTTGCGAATTTCTTCGCTCAGCGGCAGCGCATCTGCCTTCTCAACATCCATCACCAGGTATCCAATACGAGCATCCGTTGACAAGTATTGTGCTTGAATATTAGCTCCAGCATTTGACACAATACTATTGATCTCACGCAAAACACCTGGCTCATTTCGGTGAACATTCAAAATACGACGAGAACCGCGATGAATTGGTAAATCAACCGAAGGAAAATTAACAGCTCCAGATGTCGATCCAATTTTCAAATACCGAGAAAAACTCTCAGCGACTTCCAAACCAATAGCATACTGAGCTTCTTCCGTACTACCACCAATATGTGGAGTTAAAATCACATTTTTCAAGCCCTGTAATGGCGACTGAAATTTTTCTTTATTTGAGGCTGGCTCCTCTGGAAATACGTCAATCGCACAGCCGCCCAGATGTGAACTTCGCAAGGCTTCAGCCAGAGCATCAATAACCACTACAGTTCCACGGCTTGCATTTATCAGATAGGCACCCTTTTTCATTTTACTTAACTCAGCAGAGCCAATCATATCTTTCGTTTGAATTGTTTCTGGTACGTGCAAGGTTACAAAATCAGATTGCACTAATAGCTCATTCAAACTGTGGACAGCGGATGCATTACCAAGAGGTAATTTTTTAATAATATCAAAGAAAAAAACTTTCATGCCAAAGGCTTCAGCCAAAATACTTACTTGCGAACCGATGTGACCATAACCAACAATACCAAGAGTTTTCCCACGAATCTCGTGGGCTCCATCAGCAGACTTCTGCCAATCACCTCGATGAGCTGACGTGTTTCGATCTCCCAGCTGACGAGACAAACACACCATTTCTCCCATAACCAATTCAGCAACACTTCGAGTATTACTATGGGGAGCATTAAAAACTGGAACACCCTCACTATTTGCCTGCTGCAAATCAACTTGATTGGTGCCAATACAAAAACATCCAATAGATAAAATATGTTTATTTTCCTGAAGAACCTTAGCAGTCACTTCCGTTTTAGATCGAAGACCTAAAACTTGATAATTTGCCATCAACTTAACAAGCTCATCCTCACTGGGAGAGTGAGTGATCAAATCAACCGCAAATCCCTCTTCCAAGAGTCTTTCTTTCGCCACTGAATGAACATTTTCAACAAGTAATATCTTAACATTATCCATATGCTCATGTTGCCACTCCAAAATTCTTTCTCAAGTCGTTTCTAATCTATTTTTATAGATAACATATTGCAAAATAACTCGTCTTTCTGCCAACTCGAGTACAAACTCAAGTATATGACACCAAATAAAAAATTTCACTTACTAGTCGTCGACGATGATTCATTGATCATCGAATCTCTAAAACTGACTTTACCTTCAAATTGGAGAATGACATCGTTGCAAGATTTTGTTCGCCTAGATCCAAGCATGCTGATACATGCCGCATTTGTTGATATGCATTTAACTGGCAATATCAATAATGCCGAAGGCCCAGAGGTCATCAACAAAATCAGCAAAGCAAATCCACAGATAGATATCATCGCAATGTCAGGAGATTTATCTTTAGACCTTATGGAAAAATGCCTAAAAAATGGCGCACAAAAATTTCTAGCGAAACCTTTAAATCCCGAAGAAGTCATCCTCACACTTGAAAAAATCGAAGCCATGTGGATGATGCGACATCTAGAAAGTCGTGGCGGTCACAATCTCTATCGCTGGATCGGCAACAGCCGCGAATCCCAAGATGTCAAAAAACATTTAGCAAGCATGCGCGGAGAAACCGGCCCCATTCTTATCAGCGGCGAAACTGGCACTGGTAAAGAAGTTGCCTTTCGCATTCTGAATCAACAAGAAGACGCAAGGCCATTTATTTCGGTAAACATCGCCAGCATCAGTGAAAATTTATTTGAATCTGAAATGTTTGGGCATGTACGTGGTGCATTCACCGGTGCCGATTCAATTAAAGTCGGCTTAGCTGAAGCCGCTCATGGTGGAGATTTATTTTTAGATGAAATCGAAGCCCTAGCTCCAACTCAACAAGTTAAACTTTTAAGATTTCTAGAGACTGGCGAAGTCCGCAAGGTAGGATCGAAAGAATCAATTAATGTTCAGACTCGAGTGATTTGCGCCAGCAATCAAAACCTACACGACTTGGTCAAACAAGGAAAATTTCGCGAAGACCTTCTCTTCCGAATTTCTGGAAAAAATATTAATCTTCCACCTCTATCACAAAGAACAGAAGACATTCCTGACTTGGTAGAGTTTTTTCTTTCACAACAAAAACCAAAAAGAAATAAAACATTATCCGCAGAAGCTCTCGCTGAACTAAAAAAATATAAATGGCCCGGCAACGTTCGCGAGCTCAAAAGAATATGCGAACAACTTGCGCTTACCAGTCCACTACCAATTATTCGCGATGTTGACACCAAATCCATATTGTCTCCTCAAACGACTTTATCTACTAACAATGTCGACTACTCGCGAGGACTTTCAGCTTTAGTTGAAGATTTTGAAAAACAAATTATCAGCAAGTGCTTATATCAATTAGAAGATATAGACAAAACGGCCGAGCTTCTTAAAATGTCTCGCAGTAATATTTATAAAAAGATTAAAGACTATCAGATTGATATTAAAAATTAGGAGATTTCATGAACGGAGCTTGGGCCTCGCCAATTTATCGCGAAACCGTTTTAGTTGTTCTCGCATTTATATTTGTTTCAGGAATAGTTACATATTTTTTACGTAAAAAAAATTATTACTTCATCGTATCTTGGGCCAGTATAAAAAGCTGGCTCATGCTAGCGCCTTTGTTATTTGCTATTTTCGGCGCACCTGAGCCCTGGCCTCTAGTCGGCCTCACAATAATCGCAAGCTATGGTGCAAAAATTTTCTTTCAAATGATGGGAATGTTTCATCGCAGTTATTTTGTTGTGATCTGCCACATTGGAATAGTTCTACTCGGCTACACCACATACCTTCAGCGTACAGATTTATATAATTTAACTCCAATGGTAGTACTAGGATTGAGCTGTTTCGTCCCCCTACTCCGCAACAACTACAAACGAATGATACAATATATCTCACTCACCAGCCTCGGATTTGTATTCTTAGGATGGTCCTTTATGCACTTGGGCTTGATTTTACAATTTGATAAGGGTGTCTATCAAGTCATGTACCTCATCATATTAACCGAATTCTGTGATAACACAAATCTCGCTATTTCTAGATATGTTGGAAAACATAAATTATTTAATCGCATCGATTACAAACGAAGCCTAGAAAGCACAATCATTTCTGCCGCACTTACGGTCTCTGTGGCCTTTGCAATGAGACACTTACTAGCCAATGGCTCAGACAGATACTGGCTTGTTTCCGGCCTTATTGCATCGATTGGTGGTTTTATTGGCGATATGGTTATGACCGTAATTAGGCGCGATGCCGGCATCAAAGTGGTCGGAGCTTTCATTCTTGGCAGAGGAGACCTTCTACACAGAATGGATCGATTAATATTTGTCGCTCCAATCTACTATTATGCTATGTTGTACTTACCTGAATTGCATCTATAGGAATTTATGAGAGATTGGAATTACGAAAACAAACAATGGACTAAACTTCCAAGCCATTTAAAGCATTTGCCGCTGTTCACACGACACGTTGATTTCACCAGTATTTTCATAAAATATTTGTGGGCCTTATTTTTAAAATTTGTCTTCTTTCAATTTTATATTCGCCTCAAAGTAAAAGGTGATTTCCATCAAATATATAAAAATCATCCAAAACTTTTAATCATTTCCAATCACGGCAGTCACCTTGACGCCTTATCTATTGCGACTGCAATACCTGCTCAATACTGGACTGATTTATTCATCGCTGCTGCAAAAGATTATTTTTTTACAAATCCTTTTTTCACATTTTTTTCCCAGCATTGCCTAGGAGCAATTCCTATAGATCGTAAAGACAAAAAAGGTGAGGCTATCAATTTAATTCTAACATTGCTCACAAACCTATCAAGAATATGGTTGATATTATTCCCCGAAGGCACGCGCTCTAAAGATGGGAAAATTCACGACTTCAAAAGAGGCGTCAGTCTTTTTGCTGAAAAAACTAAAACACCTATTTTATTTATATTCATAGAGGGAAACTCGATCCTCTGGCCAAAAGGCGCTTTATTTGCAAAACCCGGAAAATTAACAATTCATGTTGGCCCAGTACACCCACCAGCCCCAATTGAAGATGTCTATGAAAGTTACAAGCAGTGGGTAATGAGTTTTTCACCGGAATCATTCGCAAAAATTTCAGAATCGATCGAGAGCAATACATGAATATTGAAATTCAAAAAATAAGCCTAAATATCGGACCTTATTCAATACATGCGATTCCAACAGGAATATTTGGTCTCGATGGCGGAGCAATGTTTGGCACCGTACCAAAAATTTTATGGGAAAAAAATATTCCAGCAGATAAGGACAACAGAATACCCCTTGAAGCAAGAGCACTTCTGTTAAAAAGTTCAAATAAAAATATACTTATTGATTGTGGAAATGGTTCAGATTTTATTGCCAAGTACGGAGAAAAACTCGGCGGCAAATTTAATCAAATGTACAACATAGATGACTCAGGACCGAACTTACTCAAGTCTCTTTCAACTCATGGAATTAGCAGCACAGATATTACGGACGTTATCCTCACCCATCTGCATTTCGATCACTGCGGTGGAGCCACTTGCCTGGACAAAAACAGCAATACACTCATCCCAACTTTTAAAAATGCTAAATACTACGTTCAAAAAACAAACTTAGAAACAGCACAAAATCCAAACTTAAGGGAAAGAGCAAGCTACTACAAAGCAAACTTCCAACCATTAATCGACAGCAATGTTATACAATTAGTTGACGGAGATATTAGCAACATTCTGCCAAACATTTCTTTGCAGATTTCCAACGGCCACACAACGGGCCAACAAATTGTAATAATAAAAGATGAGAACACTACGCTGATATATGCAGCAGACACAATTCCAACATCCTCACATATTCGCCTAGCATGGGTTATGGGCTACGATCTCGACCCAATGACTCTGATACTCGAGAAACAAAAAATTATCGACAAAATCGCAGATAAAAATTCATATGTTTTTTTTGAACACGATCCCTTTTGCGACTTAGCATCAGTGACCAAGTCCACAGAAGACTTCAAAATAAAACAAAAGTTTAATCTTATATAGATTTTTTGAATCCAATTAGCATGATCTCCATCTGACAAAATCTTTGTTTTCTTGGTTGAAATCAATTATTAGTTCAGCGCGGGATCTTGACCCATCAGTTTTTTAAAAATAGACCTCTTTTTTCGATGAATCGTATTAATCACACAGAAAATCTCTCAAATCCAACACATCAAAGACACTTACCCAAGTACACCTCACGTCGAAGGCATTTATTAACAAGAGCAATACATAGTACGTATTATTCTTGACAAATTCCAAGTTTAATTATTTCATCGTGACATGAAAGATTCACGTTCACTGAACCAATCCGCTCAAGAAATTCTTCGCATTAAAGCTGTTAATGCAATCATCACTGGGAAAACCCAAGACGAGGTTTCGGAACTATTTGGAGTCTCCTTGAAGGCCGTCAACAACTGGTGGAGAATCTACCGTGAGTTGGGAATGCCAGGACTACGAATGAAATCTCGGAGACCGAAGTCCGCCGACGATGGCGGCAAGCTGAAGGGCTGGCAATGCGCAAGCATAGTTCGAACGATTATGAAAAAGACACCCGATCAACTTGATTTTGGTTTTATGCTGTGGACGCGTGATGCCGTTGCTGAGTTGATAAAAGATCGATTCAAAGTTCGCCTATCAAAGTGGACCGTCGGCCGTCTTCTCAAACAATGGGGAATGTCGCAGCAAAAGCCAGTCAAAAAAGCCTACCAACAGCAGCCAGAAGTCGTAAAGAACTGGCTCGACAAAGAGTATCCACGGATTGCCCGGAAAGCCGCTCAGGAAAAGGCTGAAATACTGTGGGGCGATGAAATGGGCGTGCGATCTGATGATCAAATTGGACGAACTTACGGCAAGGTCGGACAAACACCCGTGGTCAAGGTCTCCGGTCAGAGGTTTTCTTGTCAAATGATATCAACGGTATCCAATCGTGGAAATTTACGCTTCATGATTTTTGAAGGTAAATTCAACGCCGATGTTTGCATCACCTTTTTGAAGCGATTGATCAAAGATAGCAAGAAAAAAATATTTTTGATTCTTGATGGGCATCCAGTTCATAAATCGAAAAAAGTGAAATCTTGGATAGCTGCAAATGCCACCAAGATCAGTCTCTTTGTATTACCAGCCCACAGTCCCGAACTCAATCCCGACGAACTCTTGAACCAAGATGTGAAAACCAATGCCGTAAGAAAGAAACGAGCTGTTAACAAAGACGAGCTAAAGAAAAACTTGGTTGGATACCTTCGGGGTCGTCAAAAAAGACCAGATCTTGTTCGTCGATATTTTGAAGCTAAACACGTTCGCTACGCAGCCTGAAAATACGCACTATGTGTCACTCCTGGTAATAATTAGTGGCAATGCTCCGCGAATAACTGGATAGGGAGCAACAAAGGACAATATTCGTCACTAGTTGAAAAATAAATCTACACCATAATCAACAACACGCCATTAAATGTTAAAAAATATACAATAATAACAACATATTACACCTGATGACCGACGAAATGCTCAGGCATAGTTATTGATAAGTAAATAATTAGAGGTAACAGATGAGTACACATAAAATACTAAAATATTTATCTGCCGGGATACTTGTAATCAGCTGGTCAGCCTGTGCTCCAAAGAAATTTAATAAAGATGCCTCAATAAATGCTTGCCAAAACTTCGAACAAATATGCCTGAGTACTAATGGTACAGATTATTTCGATTATACTAAAAATATAGATGGTGGAACTTTAGATATATTATTTATTGATGACAACTCTGGATCAATGTCATTCGAACAAGCAAGAAT
>CAZMVK010000162.1:5029-7702 GCA_964569545.1 uncultured Bdellovibrio sp. | reverse complement strand
TTACACTCAATTTGCCGATCGTACTCCAAAAGCTTTCCATAACATTTTGGGAAATTTAAAAAAAAAGATTTCAATCTCAGAACCCCATACATCAGCAACAAAAGTAAATAACGCTTCAACTGAGGCCTCTTTATAATTTCTCAAAAAGTGCCAGGCCCTGTTTCTTGTTAAACCGCAGCAAGAAACAGGGCCTGGCACCTTTTTTCCTTAGAAACTACCCTGGCACCCTTTTTTGCCTTTTCTGACAATTTCTGGCTTTTTGCCAAAAATTCTACATAGACACTGATGACCGACAAATAAATAAATTATCTCAGAGTTTTAGCTGATTCTTCAGCATTCAAAATTGCAATTTATCAAACAAAATTGTCAATTCTGTTTACACTTTTACCTAGCAAAAGCCCTTGGCATGACTTGCATATAATTTCACTGGAAGTGGGATAAGCGAGGGCTCGTGTTGACAATTTTAGAAATTAGAAAATTATCGAATATTTTAACAATTATTTTAGCAGTATCGCTGACATTATCTTTCAAAGCAGACGCTTCTGAATATTCACCATTTAAAATCGGCGATCAGGTTTTTGTTTCAACAATCAAAAAAGTTGGCACTTTGATTGAAATCAGCAAGGGTTCAGGCAAAGTTTCTCTGCAAACTGCCGATGGATTGGAATACAAACTCTTTAACCTTGGCAAATTGTATAAAAAAACAAACTGCTTGGGAGCAAACAACAGCTTTTGTTATTATCATCAAGGCAAACAGATAATTGTCATCAACTCGCAAAATCAGATTTATCGTATTTCCGACAATTCAGAGACTGACGCACAATCTGAAGACAAACGTGATGTAGTAGAAACTCTGTTTGATGCCCAGAGCGAACAAATATTGATGGAAAGCCGCTCAGTATTGGATACTTGGTAGGCATTTTCCCCGCAAGCTCTGCCCTGCGAATATTGACTTCTTAATAGCTTAAGCCTACCTTTCTAAGGCTCTCGAAAGGTGGCTTCTGTGACTAATAAAAATTCCTCTAAAAATGTTGATATCTTTGGTGATTCTGTTGATGAAAATGAATCGTCATTTGCCGATTTATTTGAAAACTCTCTGCGATCAAAAAGCCTTAAAAGTGGAGATCGTTTTACTGGTGAAATTCTAGCCATCGGCAAATCCGAAGTTTTCGTTGCCACAGGAACGCCAACAGATGGCGCCATCCCAGCTCGTGATCTTTTAGATAAACAAGGTCAAATGACTTATAAAATTGGTGACACCATTGCTGTTCAAGTCGTGCGCATTCGTGAGGGCGAAATCTTATTAAAAAAAGCAGACTCTGTCGGTTCTTCACAAGAGGTTGATAGCCTTGAAGATGCTTTTGATATGGAATTGCCAATAGATGGCAAGGTTCTAGAAATTGTTAAAGGTGGCTTCCGCGTTCAAGTCATGGGACAAAAAGCTTTTTGCCCTATCTCTCAAATTGATCTTGGTCGAGTCGAAGATCAGCAAAAATATGTCGGTTTGAAATTAGATTTTATTATCACTCAATTTGAAAACAAAGGCCGCAATATCGTCGTCTCAAGACGTAAGCTTTTAGAAATGGAACAAGCGGAACAAGAGGGTGCGTTCTTACTGACAGCCAAAGTTGGTGATGTGCTTGAAGGTACCGTTGGACGTTTGGAAAGATTCGGTGCCTTTGTACGATTAGACGCAGGACCTGAAGGTTTAATACCTATTTCTGAATTAGCCTGGGGACGAATTGGTCACCCACAAGAAATTGTAACTCCAGGACAAAAAGTAACTGTTAAAATTATGAAAATCGAAGAGCAAGACAACCGCCTGCGCATCAGCTTCTCTTTGAAACAAGCAGATGGAGCATCCAACCCATGGATGCATGTTATGGAAAAATACCCAGTAGGTTCACAACACGAAGGTGTCGTTGATAAAAAAGAAGTCTATGGTTTGTTTGTTCATTTAGCTCCTGGAATTTCTGGATTGTTGCCGAAATCAAAATGGCGTGATGCCATCGACAATGGCCAATTTGAGAACAAGAAAAAAGGCGATAAAATCAAAATTCAAATAGAACAAATTCAATTCGAGGAAAAAAAACTGACTTTCACCATCCCGTCTGACATAGAAGATGGATCTTGGAAGCAGCACTCGCAAACAAGTGGTTTGGGAACTTTTGCCGAATTATTTAAAAACGCAGATAAATCTAAAAAGTAAACACCACTTTGAAGATACTGCTCCAGATAAAACTCGATCTTTTTTTTCAAAAGAGATTGAGTTGAATTGATTTAGCTGAATTTTTAGTTCGGTATTTCGCTGTTCATTTATCTGGGTTTATCTGGGGTGCATTTTTCTAGGGTGGTCGTTTGAATTTAAAGTTTTTTTCACAAGTCTATTTTATTTTTTGTTTGTTATTGATCAGCTGTTTATCTTGGTCATCGGCACTCTCTCCATTCCTCGACAAAAAGACATCAACTAATTTTTTTGATTTTCATATTTCATCAACGGAGAACACCAACAGTTACGAAATTCCAGTTGGCTCTTCATTAGCTGGCAAATTAACCGAAAAAGATTTCACCGATATAACACAAAACTTTCTCGCCTTATTTTCTGCACAAGCATACAAAGAAGCCAACGTTGGCATCAATCCAGATTTTAACTGGCAAAGTGCAATTTTGATG
>CAZMVK010000162.1:0-5019 GCA_964569545.1 uncultured Bdellovibrio sp. | reverse complement strand
TAGATATAAAATTGTATTAAAACAAACTACAAGTAGGTCTTGCCAGAATCAAAAACAACAACAAGTTATCCTCTGCCTTTGTTCTCTGCCACGAGCTTGGACACTTGTTGGGTGGTGAACCAAAACAAATTCAAGTTCTACATGGTGAGTGGGCTTCGTGCGAAGGCCAGGCAGATGATTGGTCCACACGAGTTTGTTTAAAAAAATGGCTGACCGAGCAACCCACTTTGTTTGCTAATGAACAAATCGCCAAAGACTCGATTTTTCGTTGTAAGGGGCAAGCAAATGAAAAACTTTGTCAGCAAATGATGTCAGCTGGCTTTATTTTCTTTGAATCCAGCACCAAATGGATGAAAGAAACAAACCTACCAAGCCTTCTTATTGAAGATCAAAACATTGTCGAAACCACCGATTTGAACTATCCAAACACACAATGTCGAGTCGACACTGTTGCCCATGCCGCTTTAGGTTTGCCACGCCCCAAATGCTGGTTTAACCATTAGAGATGGCACAACTCTTAAGCGCACATCAGCTCTCTCATAGTTTTTCTGGCAGAACCTTATTCAAAAAAGTCGGCCTTGGCATTTCTGAAGGCGATCGTATTGGCCTCGTTGGTCCCAACGGGGCTGGAAAATCGACTTTACTTAAAATATTAAATAAAAAAATCAGTCCGGACGTTGGCGAGGTCACGCATCGTCGTAATTTAAAAATTGGTTTTTTAGAACAGACACCTACGTTCAATGAGAAACAAACTATCTTAGAAGCTCTTGCCGAATCTCTGAAAGATCCACACGAAGGCAGCGCCAAAGTTTACGAATGGTATTCTAAATTAGAATTGGATCAATTTCCAATCGACACCTTGGTCAACCAACTCTCTGGTGGTTGGAAAAAACGTGTAGCTTTGGGTCGCGAGTTGATCATCGAACCTGATATTTTATTTTTAGATGAGCCTACCAATCATTTAGATATCGCAAGTATTTTGTGGTTAGAAGAATTTCTAGAACATGCAAGCTTTGCAACCGTTATCATCACCCACGACCGTTTATTCTTGCAGCGAGTGGCAAATAAAATTTTCGATTTAGATCCTCGAAATCCGACTGAGTTATTAGTCTGCGAAGGCGATTACCTGACTTATTTGGAACAAAAAAATCTTTTGCTCGAAGGTCAAAAAGCTCGCGAAAAAACTTTGAAAAATACCTTGAGACGAGAAACCGAATGGCTGCGTCGCGGAGCCAAAGCCAGACAGACCAAACAAAAAGGTCGAATCCACCGTGCTCATGAGCTTAAAGAAGATGTTCAAGAGCTTTCACAGAAAAACAAAACGCGCAGTCTTGAAATCGAATTTGCACAGACTGAAAATAAACCTAAAAAATTAATTGAAATCACTGAGGCCAGCAAAAGTTTTATCGTCGATCTTCCCGAAGAGGGCGGCAAACACGAAAAAATTCTTTTTCAAAATTTAGATTTATTAATTCACAGTAAAACTCGCTTGGGCTTGATTGGCGTAAATGGAGCTGGCAAATCGACTTTGATTAAATGCCTTTTAGGGATGGAACCACTTAGCACTGGTAACATTAAAAAAGCTGATAAAATTGAAATTTCATATTTTGAACAAAATCGCGAAACCTTGGATTTTAATCAATCTGTTTTAAAAAACATTTGTCCTGATGGTGATTATGTTAATGATCGTGGACAGTTTGTCCATGTTCGCAGTTATCTCGAAAGATTTCTTTTTTCATATCAACAGTTTGATTTGCCTGTTGGCAGACTATCAGGTGGCGAACAAAGCCGTTTGCGTTTAGCCCAACTGATGTTGCGACCAGCTTCTATTTTGGTCCTGGATGAGCCGACAAATGATCTAGATGTGGACACGCTGGATGTGCTTGAAAGCTCATTGATTCAATTTCCAGGTGCAGTGATTTTAGTAACACATGATCGTTATTTTCTGGATCAGGTTGCCAAAGAAATGTTGGCTTTCCCTATCCCGAATTCAGGCGCTTACAAATTAGAAAAATTTGCTGATTATCTACAATGGGAAGCTTGGTACGAAGAAGAAATTAAAAAAACCACTGCTAACAATAACAAGAAAACAGATTCAAAATCGATCGACAACAAAGCGACCATGCGCCTGAGCTACAAAGAAAAACGTGAATGGGACATGATGGAAGAAACCATTATGAAAACCGAAGAACTCTTAGAAAAGCTACGAAACGAATCAGGTCTTCCTGAGGTTGCCAGCAATGCCAGTCGCGCCCAAGAGCTTTACACAAAAATAGCTGAGGCTGAAAAGAAAATCGAAGAATTATATATGCGTTGGTCTGAGCTCTCTGAGAAAGTTAAAAAATAACCTGCTGAACAGACCCGACATCTTTGTCTCCGAGCTCAACCCACAAACCACCTTCTAAACCGTCAAGATCATAACCCATGACAAAAACTCGGCGCAATGGCGGTGGTTTTCCAGGGTGACGATAACCCAAAAGATTTACCAGCAGGTCAGAAATTTCCTGATGTGAAATAACGGCTGGATATTTTTCAACCTGTGAAAAAACATTGTCCTTGTGTAAACTCATAAACACAAATGGCACTTTGAATACATATTCATTCAAATCAATGTGTCCCCAAGATTTATTTTCTCCTAAAATCTGGCCATGATCCGAAGTAAAAACCACATAAGTCGGTAATTTAGATTTTTTCTTTAAGGTTTCAACAATTTCGTAAATAACCTGATCTGTAAAACCAACGCTGTTGTCATAGTGTGTGATCATTTGCTGACCAAGCTCTGCATTTTCATCCACAGGAAATAATGCTTTTTCTTTTGGATATCGCAAATTGTATGGCGAATGCGAACCGCGCTGATGAAGAACCAAAAAATTCGGTTGATTAAAATCAATATCATCCATTTTGCTTAATAAAATATCGTCATAATATCGTTTATCAATATCTTCCATCAAAGAGATTCCAGGACCAATTTGCATATGATCAACAGAAGCCAAACAAAGATAATTCACAATATGTTTTAAATCGCCCTCGGCTTGAGCTGAATAAAAATGTGTTGTGAAACCATTGTTTTTAGCAAGCTTAAATAAACACTGATCCTGCGACAAAACCACTGGCATTGGACTGGTGCCCTGATAATTATTAAAAAACATTGGGATAGAAACGTCTGTACAAACCCCTGCGGAAACAGCTTTACGAAAAAGAAATGGCATTTCTTTTTGCATCTCCATTAAATGCGGAGTGGTTGCACGTGGATAACCGTACAACTGCATGTTTTGGTAACGAAGGCTTTCACCCAAAATAAAAACAACATTGATTTTGGGCTTGTCAGTCGCTTTTTCAATTTTTGAACGATAAACTTCAAGATCTTTTTTCGCCAGTTTGTATGGCACAGTTCGAGAAATAAAATAAGTAAAACTAGAATAAAAATTTGAAAAACCTAAATTGTGAATCGCGGGCTGTTTGCCATAATCACCCTTGGTGACATAGGTGCGAACCGGGACATAAACAAAGGCAACTGCCAAAATCCATTTCAATTGACGCCAGTTTTTATGCTCTTGTCGAAACAATAATGATGAGCCCCATAAACAAAGACATGAAAATAAAAAAATCCAAAATGGAATTAACAAAATTTTACCAATTCCAGACAGCGTCTCCACAATCTCACCGGTCTGAGTAAAAAATAAATACATTTTTGTTGGATGAATAAAAGTTCCAAAATAAGAAAGATGAGACATCTGAAAAAATGCCATCAACAACAAGGATCCAACCGCAACATAAAAATCACGACGTTTAAAACTGAGAGTCAACAGCAGAGCTATACCAAACGTTTCATAAGTTGCCGACCACTGACGTGGATAACGATTTTCAAAATGACTCCACATAAATAAAAAATCACCGAACACCAAAACCGCAGCGATCAATAAACTCTTCAGTATTTGAGGTAGATATGGTTTTAAATTCTGAAAATTCATTAAAAATCCTCACGCTGCAACTGAGCCAACGGCTAGCATTGTAATATTTATGAGTTCACTTTGCTCTGACAAATGGTCACAGTAAAGCACTTTTTAGAATATGAAGAGTTTAAAATTGTACCTAAAAGATGAAAAAATACTGAACTGGCTTATCTTTACAATTTACCAAGACTGCTTACCAGGTGTAATCAAAATGCAACTGGCTTTGACGATCGCTGGTCTGATGACTGACACCAAGCTGCGTATGCGAGCTTAACTCTTGCGTAAGCCCCAATTGTACAGAATTTTCTTTGGTGTTGGCTTCGCAAATAAGACGTAAATTCTTTTGATTAACTGACTCAGGCTTTTCATCTTTTCCAGAGTAATTTAACACTGGAGAATATGATAGCGAGTACGATAAGCGCATTTTTTGCGGCGACAATAAGGATAATTTCCAAGACGCCGCAGTACGGTCAAATGAGTCATCAAGACCAGGCTGATCGGCTACATTGGCGCCAGAATTATAGGAATCATCTGATGCCGGGCCACGAAAATGTCGATTGCCATCATAGTTATGAAACTCAGGCGTTAGTGGCTGTAAATATTTAATCTCAAGATTTTTCAGCAAAGGATCAAAATTATGACTGAGCACACTTTGTTGAAAATCAGCAAAACTGTGACCTGAAAAATTTTGCGGTAAATACTGATTAAAAGATTGATCTGTATAACCCTCAGGTTTTTGCGGAGCGATTTCGCGAATATCAAACTCCCCATCTTTCCAATTTTTATTGACCGACATATTTTGAAAAAAGGGAATCAGCGCCAGGGCAATTAATAACAAAAAATATTGCGGTCGCAACAGCGATCGAAGCTTCATTCTCATGCTAAACTTATCGGTCAATTTGAGACTGGACTTGAGTCGATATATAATTAGTCAGCAATTCCGCATGACTTATTTTGAGTCGCAGCCAAACAGCTGATTTTTATGTTATTTTCAATTTAGACGTAGCCAGAGGCTCATTTTTATTTTCTGGGTAAATCTAATAGGTTTGATTAGAGCTTCAGGTTC
>CAZMVK010000161.1:0-7736 GCA_964569545.1 uncultured Bdellovibrio sp. | reverse complement strand
CTCAGGTGTAAACTGTCTTTTCGCTCTTTTCATCTGTGTTTCCCTTCTAGGATTTGCACACTAAATATGCAACTTTCGTCCCAGTTGAGAAAAAACAGCACACAGATAAAGCATAGCGGGAACAGTGAGAATAAAAGAGGTTGCGAAATACCGGCAGTAATGGTCTGAAGCAGCTCTCGAGTTCTGAGTCACGACAAGTATTGAGATAAAGAAAAGCATAATTTGTTTTTTCATCGTTATTTCTCCTAATATGACTTTTCTCTTGCAAGCATGCCAATGATATTTTCCATGATTTTTCTGTAGAACCTTTAGACAGAAAATTTCAAGGCCTGACTAACCTCTATGAATTAGAGGCTAAATTGAAACAATTTAAATGACACTTAGAGAGCGCATTTTTGAAGTCTTAGGTTCGCCAGATCAGTTGATTTAGCGGTCTGAATTTTCTAGCCAGACTCTTGCCAGAATCAAAGCTTAGGTAACATAGGGATTCAGGCAAAGAAAAGGCCCAATGAACCCAGCTCGCCCCGTGGGAGAGCTGTAGAAAATTAGCTTTTATCGTCTGTCTGTTTATCGGATGAGCGCTCTATTTTTACCTGGTTCCCATGAACTCTAGGGATACATATATTACGTTTTCTTGCATAGACGGCTCCCTTCGTATTTGTTTGGTAGCTTAATTAAAGCTCCAAATGAGGTATCCATCAAACGATGGTAGCCCTCGGTGTTAAGAAGGGCCGTCTATATCTTCTAGATCTTAGGCTCCGGCTTGGCTTTTGATATCGATAAAGCGATTGTGTGCAACCTACAAATCACTTCTGCTTTGGCAGCTGTCTTGCAGTAAATCTCATGTGGACTTTCTCAAAGGAGACACTATGAGCAGCACTAGAATTAAAAAAATCATTTTTTTGAACATAGTTATCACGCTACTTTTCGGCTCAGCAAGGGCAGATTCAGAAAGTACTCATCAACCGGGCCATAATATTTACAAGTCCTGTTCGCTGCCAACCCACAAGCCAATATATAATCGTGCTCGGAAACCAATTTGCGGGGTTGAAAGGATCTTGAACTATCCTCGCGAAACCTGCGGACCCAAATTTCTATCATGTCGATCTGTTAAAAACCCATTGGAGAAAGTTGTTCCCAGCTCTAGGCCCAATATATCTTGGTTGAACGATGTTTATAATGGTGGTTGGCACAGGTCATCTGCGAGCTCCCTACAGGGTTCAGATGCGGACCTTTCTGAGTGCAATAGACATCTGGAAATAGTGACCGAAATTGCGACTGAAAAGGTTAGAGTCAACCCACCGTTTTTGCTCAAATGGGAAGACACGACAGTAGAGAGATCTATTCAGCCTATTCCAATTGAAAACACATGCTTTGGGGTCCGAGGATGCCTGCGTGAAAACGTGCCGGCATATCGCTGCAATTATACGTTTCGGATAGATGAAATGATTTATGAGGACAAACCAAATCGCGATTGTGGATTTCAGTCTTTTGAATCTTGTGATGAGATAACCTACAAAGAATGTGTCGACCCCACCTTCGGAATCGAATCGCATGAATCAGCGCCAGATTCAAAATGTGGAATCGAAAAATCACTTTTGCTTAAACTTGACGACAGAGAGTATTTTAATCTGGTTATTTCTAATTTAAATTCCTTTGTCGTGACCCATGATACCCGATTTATATGGGATGAACTTGGAATACTACTTGGCGAGGATTTGCTCAAAGGGCGTGAAATTTCATTTAGCTTTGTAGCTGAGTTAAAAGTAGTTCTAAACTCAATAAATTTCGGAAGGCCAACTCTGGCTACACAAAATGAATTCGCCAAAATTTATAAACTACTAGTGATTGACTTCTATACACGGGTTACGGCGCAGTACAATAACAAGAAACTAAAAGCATCTTGGTCACTCCGATCACTTCGAACTGATCTCAAAAAACAAAATATTCTAAACGCAGATGCTGCAGCCATAGCCATTAAAAGCGTTAAAGGCCTTGGATTGTCTGCAACTATGGAGAAAGTAGTTGTTGCCAGTATTCAACAGGCCTCAATCGCAGAGACCAATAAACTTTTGGCAGTTATTAATGACTTGGAAAAACTAGTTCAGCAGGATGTGGATCTAAGGAATATGGAAATAGCGGAGTTCGTAAAGTCTCTGGCAGAGATCGATCCAATTTTTCAAGCGAACTTGGTAGAGGTATACATTTCATCTGGCAATTATAGTCAGGCACAAATAAAACTGACCGACGCCCATTATTTTTTTCGATCTTTGCCAAAACTCAATCTACCAGTGGACGGAAATTGGATTCATTCTCAGTTGCAGGCGAATGCCAAAATCAGAGCTAAAAGTGAGCTGGATGCTGTGTCTCAGGTTTTTAATTTGATGAGTCACGCAGAATCGATGCCCTCTTTTGTGATCGATGAAAATGGTAAGGAAATCAAATTGTCCGGGCTCATTATGCAGTTGCTGAATGACTTTCAAGTATCAATTGGAGACCCGCTGTCGGGAACAAAAATGCAGATCTTGAGCCTAATCGAGCTGAATTTATTAGATCCGTTGAAGTCTCTGTTAAATGCGATGGGATCATAAAATGGGCGCATTGATTATTAATAGAAAGCGTATCCTCAAAATTAAATCGGTAGTTTTCATGTTGATGCTAACGAGTGTGCCTGCCATAAGCTACGCCCAGTTTGACAGTTGCAGCGCCTTAAAGGAAGTCATAACTCGAAGCCGTCCTGACTTTGCTGAACTCTCTAGATTGAAAGTGCTTTGCGAAGAAAAATTTCATTCAGGATCCAAAGCTCGCTTTATAACAGCGTTGCGGAATCTAAATATTTTGGATGCGCTAAATGTGGCGCAACAGCGGCGGCTAAGTGAATCCGTTGCGCTCGCAAATCAGATCAATAAATTGATGTTTATTTACAGTGACAAAAATCAGCAAGCCATTCTTCTGAGGGAAGCGGATTCATTTTTTGTTAAAAACAAGGAAGAGCTAAGTCGGAACCTTGAAAAGCTAGAGTTAATTAGAAAAAAACCAATTGAAGACTATTTGGCTCTGTCGATAAAAAATAGACTGCAGGACGCTCGACAAGTTCCAGTTTATGAATTGAATTTAACTGAAATGGCTATCCTTAAGGACATTGACGAGGAAATTGGAGCGTTCAAGATAAGAGCTGATTCTCAAAGTAGCGAACTGCAAAATAGAATTAAGTCTTTCATAGAAAGTTCAGTTGCGGTGGTGAGTGCTTATCAATACAAAGCGAATTATCGTTCAGGAATAGACGCAGCTCGTGACTTTCAAGACGCAATCTCGCCTGAGGTCATGAAGTTACAGGCAACGATAACGTGGGGGAAATTTCTGGCCCAGACTAGTATGAATACCCTGATTCTAAGATCGGATATGGAATACTTCGCAGGGTATGTTGGATCGGGCCGACAAAAATTGAAAGTTGTTGATCAGCAGATTGGTGCTTTTCTCGCACAGCTTCCAAAAGATATGAGCAATTTAGTTCGGGAAAACGATTTATTTAAAAAAATTAAGGTTGATCTGAAGAAAAGGTCTGAATTGTTTGATGCACTCATCGGTGTGGAGATAGATTCTCGTCAGAAAGAGACTCTCACCTACCAGCTCGAAAAATTTAAAAATAGTCAAAAGCTATGTGCAAATAAGTATCCGAATTTTTCCAATAAGATGATTCAGATACAGTCTGAAATAGACCAGTTTTTGGCAATCCAATCAAAGCATAAGTTAGAAGTCGAAACTCAAAGATTTTTAGGTGAATCTTTAGGCGCGCGTCTCGGGATACTTTTGGATCTTTGCAAGGAGTTCCTGAAATGAAGTCCTTAGCGATTTTTCTGCTTTCAGTGTTTTTTCCAATATTTTTGTTTGCGGGTGAATATGGATTCCTGAGGGTAACTGTATTAGAAGGTAATCTTAGTCATTCAACACTGGTTGGATTGAAAATTAACGGCAAATTGGTGGCCAGCTTTTCTCACGCAACTACAACTGCCGTTCTTGTAGAGGTTGAGGGCAGTACTCTTGCCGCAGGCACTTCGACTCCTTTGAGCTCTGACTATACTAGCCTTCAAAAGGGCTGCGTGTTTTCATTTCGTATTGATTTTTCTATGGACAAAGCGTCCTGGATTTCGCTTGGAACCTTTGAGGCGCCAACAAATTTAGTGAATGTTTCTTTGCCATTAGGGCTGTGCGATGGATCTCTTTGTAGTGTTGACAGTACGATTCAAAAGAAGCTCCGAGAAATTGAAAATAAAAAGTGGAAACAACAGGCCGAAGCCGTTCGCCAGTGGCTAGAGCAAGCGATCAAGAATGAACAGCGTGAAATGGAAGCGCTCAAGCAAAGTGTCGAAGCAGAAAGAGCTGAGGCAGCGGTCACGCCATTGCCGGCAATTGAAGTTGATCTGGATAAAATGGTGCATGACATGAGGTCAGAGCTAGATCAGCCGGTAGCAATCGAAACGCCCAAGCCTGATACGTCATTAGATTTTGATGCAGCACTCGTTAGGGCGATAGACAATGGATCCATTAACAAAGTCATCGAACAAAATGCACGGGAACAAAATTTTCTTCAAATGTGCAGTAACAGCGATGCGACGACCCAGTATATTTGCAGTAAATATGGTGGAATGGGTTGGATTGGGGCCGCGGCCGAAGCCATTGCAATTTCACTAGCAAGCAATCCCAACCAAGCCGCGAGCGATTTAGAGCAGCGAATTTTAGATCCCACAGTAAGAGCCTCACTTGGAACAGCGATCGAGAAGCGCACGGAGATGCGATTGCGGATAGAGAAGGTCATCGAAGCTAAGCGTTCTGAGGCCATGTGGGCCGAGATAAAAACAGCTTCGCGCGTCGGCATTGCATTTAGCCCAGTAAATGATGTGGTTGATTTCTGTGAAGCCATGACGGGAAAGATGATGTGTTTGCCTTCTGGCGAAGCCTTAACACGACCTGAGCGATTCATGGCTGTTTTGGGCATGATAGCAGGCAACCGCATGATGTGGGAAGGGTTAGCGGAAGAGGCGAAGATTGCTCTTCTTGGAGATCGAGCTGCAGTTGAGTCCATGGAGGCTTCTGGAAAGCTAATAGATAAAATTGGTGCTAGCAAATTTGCCGAAGTTTTAGAAATGCCGAAAGGATTGAGGCCATCTCCCGAGAGTTACCTACCAAAAAAGTACATAGAGGCTCATTTGGCAAAATTTGATGATGGTGCATCTTTTCTGATTCCAAAAGATTACCTAGATAAATATGGGCGCCAGTCAATTGGCTTTCCAGATAATACGCAATTCGCTATGCCCAAAAAAGAGGTTGATGAGATTATTGAAAGAACCGGAGGGGCTTTAGGATTAATAGAAAAAGAGCTTGGGCTACCGGCGGGCTCGTGGCAGGGCAAGGAAATATCTCGTATTGATAGTCCTAAACCGCGGGAATATGGTTTGCGTTTGCCTTCAGGGAATGAGGCCGGTGCAAATGAGCAATGGTTTCCCGGCGGAAGGGTGCCGGGCGGACAATCCGAGGCCGTACTGAACAATATTCCATGGGGAAGTTATGTGGAGAGAGGAATCGACCTATGAAAGTATTAATTAAAAAGAATTGGAACTATACGGTTTATGAAGAGGGCGAAAACCTATATCTTGAGGTCGTTTGTGGGACATCGGCATTATTTGAAGTAAAAATAGTTTTATCCGATTTGGAAAAAGCAGAGTTTAGAAAAAATCCGATCTTCATAGAAGAGCTTTCACAGAAAATTAGAAGCAACCCATCCAGATATACCTAGGTCGAGGAGTATAGTAATTGATTGGAAAGATAAAATTTAAGTGACTTTATCCAGCCCCCGAGCTAACCCGCGTCCCATCTTTATACCGAAGATCGTAGGCAAGTTGTGCAAAAATCGTCTTAGCCAGACACTTGCCTATAGTTCGGGTAGTGCCGAAGCAAGTAAAAACTTAAGCTGTGTCAGTTACTAGTCTATAAACCCCGCGCTCTATTTAAGTGCGCTCATTGATGGGGGCGCCATGAGATTGGAGCCAGTTAATTTAAAGCTGTAAAGAGCTCCATCTGCAGTCGGCGTTTTGTAGTTATCAATAAATGATAAAAATAAAGCGGCGCGATCTTGAAAAGATTTTTTGATATTCAGACTGACTTCGAAATTGTAACCGCCAAAATCTGGAGCTGGTGAGCCACCACGGGCATTGATTGATAACAACATATCGCCCTTTAGAGTCCCGTGCACTTCGTCTTTGTCTTGGCCAATCACACCTTGTTCGATAATTAATTTACCTGCGGCTAAGCGACCTTTTAAATCAACTTGTGCAAGTTTTAATTCAGGCAAAGAGATCGGACCCATTGCTGTTTGTAAATTTCCTGCGGGCAATTCAAATTTTTCTACCTTCAATTGAAAATCGACGTCGGGCTGTTCTTGAAATGTCAAATCGGCTTGAGCTTGTGATTCAAGGCTTAGGTTGCCTTTCATTGACAGAGGTAAATCTAAAAGACCTCTTAATTCCGCTAGACTCAGCTTTTGAGCAGAAATTGAAATTTTCTGCCTGGCCGTGCCGTTCTCAGTTTTTGTTCCTGGCTTAAGAGAAACTTCGACTTGGCCATTCAGAAATTGTTGAGCGTTGATGGTGCCTGCAGGTTTTTGATTGATCAAAGACCAAATCGACGGCGTGATAATGAGCTCTTGTGCTTTGAGAGCGGGTAGTCCTTGGCCTTCGACATGAACATTGCTGAGGGCAACACCTGCTTGAGGAAAAAGACTGATGCGTAAGTTATCAAATTGAAGATAAATTTGATTGTTAGATAATTTTGAAACTTGCGTGCTGACAAAATCACTGAGATCGCTGAATGGAAAAAGCCAAAATGCAAACATCACTGTTGAGGCTAAAATGCCAACCCATTTCCATTTGTGTTCTTTCAAAAAGGTCAGAAATTTTTTAATATATTCCATCACTGAGTTCCTTTTTTATTTTTCTTATCAAATGCAGGTTCTGCTGGAGTTTCTAATTTATTTGGTACAGCCAGGGCTGCCATTTTATATGTGACATCAAAATAACGTGGGTTCAAGCGGTTGGCTTCGATCTGCAAATCCAACATTTTTACGCTGGGATTTAATGATTGGAACTGATAACCAAGATCAATCAATTGTTTGAGATTGAGTTTGGCTAACGAGATTTTCAAAGTCCCTTCGCTCAATGTGTTTGGAATCAATTTGCTAGAAGCTGGGATGATTTGTGTTCCTAGGATTTGTTCTGGTACTAAACGTGCGGATTGAATTTGAGCATCAACCTGGCTTTTTAATTGTTCCATAGAAGGTGGAACCGCAAGATCTGGACTTTCTTGAGATTCGCGAGAGGTTTTTAGCAAGTCTCTGACCAATTGACGTTTCTCTTCGAATTCAGAAACGTAGGTTGCAGATTCTGAATAATAGCTGATTGGTAAAGACAGAACAATCAGGATGGCCAAGGCAGCGCTGCCCCACAAGGTCAGTTTCTGCATCTGAGGTGTGAGATTTTCATAACGTTCTTTAACTTGAATATAAAGACTGCTCTCTTGAAACTGCTCCCACTGATTTTTCAGAGTATTTTGAATCTGTTCCTTGATGTCTTCAAACGATGCCATGGTAGTCCTCTTTATTTGCTTTGAATGGAACGATCGACTTTAAATGAAAATGCAAAGGCAACTCCTGGCGAGCCGACGCTTGGGTTTTGTGAAACTGT
>CAZMVK010000160.1:7536-7820 GCA_964569545.1 uncultured Bdellovibrio sp. | reverse complement strand
AACTGTTTTGCGATTGACCTGGCCTACAGAAATATTTGCCAAGGCTGTTTGCAAGAGATCAATTTGTTTTGCATCAAGAACAACGCCTTCGATTTCAGCTTGATCTTCGATCACATTTATTTTTTTCACATCTAATGTGATAATGTTTTTAGCAGGTATGGCGTCGTTAATCTTTTTTAAAACATCCATGGCTGAATTCATATGCGCCAAATTAGACAGAGTTTTAAGCTCTGTGATTCGTGTTTTTTGTTCGCGGATATATTTTTTCACGCCATTTTCATTTT
>CAZMVK010000160.1:379-7526 GCA_964569545.1 uncultured Bdellovibrio sp. | reverse complement strand
GGCTTTTCACTGGTAATTTGGCGACGGCTTTGGCTTGCACCTTGAGTGTTTCACCAGTGCGATCAGCTAAGGACAGAGAGAGTTGAGTGCGAGCTGATGAATAAGCAAAAAACAAAACAAAGGCAGTGGCCGCGATTTGCAGAGAAAATCCCCACTGATCCCAGAATGCTTTGAGGTGGGTATTTTGTTTTGCGAACTCGCCACGTAAAAAATTAAGAGCCGGGTTGCGTGGTTTTTTTAAGCCTTCGATGGCTAAGCCCAGAGCCACGCCAATCTTGGCATCGATGGCAGGTGTTTTTTCAAAAGTTGTATGAAAATTTTGAAGCACGTTCAATTTGTTCACTGGCAAATCTAACATCTGTGTTAAAAATGCATGAATATTTAAAATGCCGCTGACGCCACCAGTAAGGCCAACGCTTTGGATGTGACCATTGAATTCAGATTTAAATTCTAAAATTGAAATTTGCAGTTCGCGAGCGAGCTCTTTGACAGGTAAAGAGACTGTATCTGAAAAAACGATTTGATCGTAAGATGCGCCTTCTTTGCTTGGTAAAATAAAGGCTTTGGTTTGCATTTCTTTAATCGCTTCGATCGCAGGAATTTCATAACGTTTAACGATCGAGTCTATAATATTTTTTCCGCCCCATAAAATACAGCGTGTGCCAATCAATTGATTGTTCTCGACGGCGCAAACCAACGTGCGAGTGTGGCCTATCACAACATGAACATGGATCAGTCTTTCAGGTCTTTGTGATTCATCAATCGCGACTTGTGTTGCGGGTAAATTGGGGATGCTTTCAAACCATTTTTCAAAACAGTTTGCATAAGCCAAGCCCTCTGCAGAAAGGATTGATAAATCAATATTTGAATCCTGCATGAGATCTAAAACTTTTTGAATACGATTTTTAGGAGTTGCGCAGGCAAGGACTTCGGCGGTTGAACCAAAATGATGAATGACTTTGGCGTCGTAAATAGCCGTGTCGTTAGAAAAAGGTAATTCTTCTTCAAGCTCAAAGGGTAAACTTTTAATAATTTTTAAACGCTCGGTGAAAGGAAAAATTTTATTACGAACGCTGACTTTGTCTTGTCCCATGCCAACAACAAAGGTGGTGTTCTGTGGATCGTAAGAGCTGGCGATGGTTCTAAGAAATTCGATGATTTCAAGTTGTGAGTCACTTTCACTTTGGATGGTATTGACACTGAGTGTGTGTTCCATAAAGCGGGTGATTTGAATGCCTTTGTTATTTGAATTGATCTCGACAATTTTGATGCTCGAAGAGCCAATATCTATACCCAGCGACTTCATGGTTCCAACCTCGTGTTTTGCGCATCACGCGTAATTCCTTTACGCGGATTAGTGCTCTATAAAATATACTATTCTAGGAGGACCTTTGGGAAGAGGTTCATTGGGTTTGTTGCTTGGTTTGTTGTTATCTTGTGATTTTCCTGGGTCAAACCCAGCCTTTTGGTTGGCTTCTTTTTGTAAACTGCTAGCGAGTGATTGCGAAACATTACTAAAATCAAAAACCACGGCTTCGATTTCACGAGTGCTGTTGTTGTACATACCAATGGATTTGATACGAAAATTAAACACCTGTTCAAAGCTTAGGGGTAATTTTTTTTGTATATCATCGCTCACGCGAGCCCCACTTTGACTGACAAAGGACCAAAAATCGTTGGCATCTTTAAAGGGCCCGCCTTTTTCAGCATTGCTTCTTCTTTCTAAGATTTTGCCAACGACTTCGTCGTTGATGCTGTTGTCGATAGCTTTTAAAACTCCGGCAGGGGCATAATTTGGATTGACGCTCACTGAGCCGTAAACTGTGATTTGATCTCTTAACTGAGTGAAAATGTCTTCGGTCATTCCGGGAATCAATTTGATTTCTTCAACAGTACGAAACCAACGATTTGGTGGCATTTGCTCTTCGGTTTTTAAATTCGTAAATTGACTGCGTTCATCGCCGCCATTCAGGCTGACGCGATCATCGTCTTGCCAGTCAATCATGTTGTTGATGATTTTTTGAAAGGGCTGATCTTGGTGAGTTCGCGCATATTCTTCGTCATTTTTCATTCTGTTTTCAAAAATTTGCGAGAGCAAATCTTTGGTCATATCGCGCAGGCCTTTGGATGGAGAATTCAGCATATTAATATTAATGCGTGAGCCTTCGTCAGCGATGGTGGTCATGTAGGTTGCATCCATTTTAGATTCTTTGATGGTGTCATTGATCAGTTCTTTATCAACAGTGGTGACAGACTCTGGAGGTTTCGGCGGCCAAGCAAATGGCATACTCCAAATCATATCTAATAATTGTTTTTGTTGTGGTGGAATTTTATCGCCGAATTGAGATTGTACCTTGGCAAAAGTTTTTATTCTTAACAGGCTGATATTGACACCAGATTTCGCGGCATAAAAGGCTTTTAAACGACTGATGGCTTGCGAATTGACGACGTACTCGACGTTGGTGTCATATAAAATTTCACTGACCAAATAAGTAATCACGATCACTGCGAATATGGCTATCATCAATGCCATGCCCTTTTGATTTTGTGATCCAAGTGTCTGGCGAGTCCATTTTAAATTTTGCCAATTTAATTTTTTATAAGAGCCAGATTTATTTTCTTTCATCGAAGCTCTCCTTTATCGTCCTGGTGGAAATGGATTGTTGGATCGTTGCTGCTGTTGGTTGTTCGCTGGGTTGTTGAGGTTGTCTTGATAAGTGTTGTTAGGAAAACGTATTGGCACAACAATCTGCATGGAAATGCTTTTCTTTTTCAGTTCACCTTTGGCTGCGGGTTTTTCAATGCTCAGAGAGATTTCAACGGCTTCAGGAAATTTCCCTTTGGTGGCGCCATCATTTTCTTTGCTGCTCCAAGCGTTGACCCAGTCTTGTTTGCCTTTGCCAAAATAGCGTAATTTGAATTCGCTGATATTTTCTAGCAAGACCACGTCGTCACCACCTTTGGTGAGATCGCCTTCGACAATGTTGCTGCTGCGACGAATGAGGCAAGTGCTAGCTATTGTTTTATCTCCAGGTTTTTTACAGCTTTGCAGCAGATACGCGACTTTGATGAAATCGGCTTGGGCAATATCTTCATTTAATTGCGAAGAATTTAATGTGGCAAAATAAATTTCATTTTCTTTGCCGATAAAATCCGTGGTCGGATCAATGCGGTTGAGCGGTTTTTTATTGAGCGGATCATTAGGGTCATTCGGGTTGTAAGGCGGAGGTCCTTGCGGAGTCGTTTGGCCAACGCTAGCACCAGCACCTGGAACAGTGGTTGTGGTATTTCTGTTTTGTTGTGATAACAGCAAACGTTTTTTTTTGGTCAGATCTCTGAGTTCAGTTTCCATGTCGGTGTAATGAAAAGATAAATTAATATCTCTTTCCATGACTTTCAGGCTGTCGCGCATTTGGGAGACGTCGTCGATTTGCCCTTGTAGTTTTACTTTGGCGCGAATGGCTTGTTGAATGCTTTGACTGGATAAGATAGTCAGCGTTGCCATAATGACAAGAACGATGATGATCTCCAACAAAGTAAAACCTTGCTGTTTATTTTTAGTTTCCAGTGGGCATACCAAAATTGATCTCCTTGTCGTAATCGACAAAATATTGCGTGACCGAGTACTCTAAAGGTTTGCCTTTTGCCGGTTTAAAAATGACAGTGACTGTGACCTCTTTGATGGCCTTAGACAGTGTTTCGCTCATTTGTTTTACAAGAGACATCATCATTTTTTGGTTGCTGCCGCCGCTATCGTCGCCACCAAGAAGTGAAGAGAGATCTGGAATTTCTAATTTTTTCGAATTTAATTTCCAAGAGTATTGTGGATATTTGTCGCCAAAGTTATCAGATTTTTCTTCGGGAATTTCGTCCAGAGATTTGCCTTTGAACTCAATCTCAACTTCGGTCATTTTTCTTTCCAGTAGGGTGGCGACTTCGAATTGTTGTTGAGTTTTTCGAACTCGTAAAAAACTGCTGCTCCAAGAGTTGGTTAAAAGCAAAAGTGCACTAGATAAAATGACCATGGCAAGCAGGGTTTCGATCAAGGTAAAACCAGTGTTGCTGGCACAGCTGATTCTCTTTCTGAAACTAATTTTTTGGGGACATTGTTTGTTAACTTTTTTCATATCTCCCACATGTCACACGAAATATACAGCTGGCTTGGCAGCGAAACTCTATAAAAAAGTTTTACCAAATTGCTAGTTGTAAACATCTTTCAAGCTAATTGCTTTCTCTACAATATCAGCATGCCCGGTGATGGGGTTGAAAATCAATGACCATGTGATTTTTTTTCGATCTGTGATTTGCACGACAGATTGTTCGGTCAGTCCTTCAGGGGTGAAATAGATATAGGCGACGCCACTGGTGATTGGCCTTAGAGTTGAGGTGGTCTCGATACTGCCGAAATGCAAAGTGCCTGGCAGCTCTTTTTCTTTTTTACTGTATTTGTCAACTTTGTGGAAAGGGGAGCCCGGGAGATCTTTTTCATCTAAGCTTTGTGTCTTTTCAATGGTTGTTTGTGAGGGAATGATGTAATTGCCGGCGGCATTTTCAATCCAATACTCATCTTTGTTTTCACTCATGCGGAAAACAATTCGATAGGTCATGCGTTTCATGCGCGCTTCATTGCGAACTTCGCGAGCCAAGGCAGAGAGCTGTCTGGCGACAGCTCTCACATTGGTTTGCGGACTGCGCATGCGTGGCAGGCCAAAGCCAATGATCCCACCTAAAATGGCTAGGACCAAAAGAACTTCAAGTAGAGTAAATCCTAATAAATTATTGGAGGTCTTCAGAAGAGAGGTCTTTCCCGTAGCCATCGCCACCTTCGCGGCCGTCTGAACCTAAACTTTTAATCACGAATGAATTGCCTTCAACATTGTACTTGAACTCATGTTTCCATGCATCCACAGGTGTTTTTTTAACATAAGCCTCTGGTCCCCAGTTGCTACAGTTGGGATCGTTTTGCACTAGGTTTTCTAGAGATTCAGGGAATTTTCCGCAATCTGTATAATACATGTTCAAGCCGTTGATAACTTGTCCCATCATAATTTTAGTTTCGCCGACTTTTGATTTATCAATTTGGCTAGTAAAACGCGGAAGCAAAATGGCAATCAAGCTGCCTAGGATTGCAAGTACGATCAAGATCTCCATCAAGGTCATACCAGCAGAATCTAAAATGTTACGTTTTGAAGTTTGCTTGGAATCAGTCTGGTTGCGAAAATTGGCAGTCATTAAAGTCATTGAGAGTTCTCCGTTCAAATGATGTAAATCAAATCAGTCAGTTGATTCTGATTGATTTTCTGTCGAAGGCAAACAATTGAAGCTTGATGTCATGCAAAAATATTTAAATAATTTTTAATTTATCCAAAGCTTGAGACGCTAAAGGACCTAATTTGGGGTCTGTAACATATTTTTCAATGACTTCTCGCAACTCAGTGAGGTTCTGGTTCATTGCTACGACGATAGCATTGCGACGAAGTCCAAATGGTCGGGCTCGACTCAGTGCCGTGCTTTCAAACTTGCGCGTTAACTGTTTCCCGGAAAGAGTGAGAATCTCTTGCAATTCAGAAATCCACTGCAAACGATTTTTTTCGTTAAAAGGTTTTTCAATTTGAATGTTACTGTTTTGCCAAATTTTCTGATTCCAAGGGCAAGCTGTTTGGCAAAGATCACAGCCAAAAAACCAATCACCAATTTTTTCAATCAAAGGTTGTGGCGGCAGATTTTGCGATTCAATGGTTAAATAAGAAATGCACAAATTGGCATTCAAAGTTCTGGGTTTTTCTAGAGCGCCGGTCGGGCAAACATCGATGCATTTTTGGCATTTGCCACAAAAATCATGCATCAGCTCGGGGTGCAGTTGCGTTGGATCTTTTTTATATAAATCCTTTTTAAGATCCGATAGGTCCAAGCTGCTTAAGATCTCGCCGATAAAAAACAAACTACCTTTTTTGGGGTGAATCAAACAGGTGTTTTTACCGAACCAACCAAGGCCTGCACGATAAGCAAGATCTCTTTCCAGAACAGGGCTAGAATCCGTAGCGCAAATAAAATGTTGCTCAGGGAATTTTTGTCTAAGAGCTTGCGCCATGCTTTCCAGTTTTTGTTTAAACCAAATATGATAATCTTCGCCTTGCGCGTACAGGGCGACTCGTAATGCTGACTCTTGGGTCGGGCGAGGGTGCGGCACATAGTCAAAGGTAAAAACAAAAGCTGACAACAATTTATCAGTAGTAGCATTCGAATTTAATTTTTTTTGCAAAAGTGTTTCTGGATGCTGTTTTAACGGCAAATGATCAACAAGGTATTGCATGTCTGCGTGTTTGCCCTGTTCTAGCCAAGACTTGTAAAAATCAATATACAATGGCGTTTGTAGCGGGATTGCTGAGCTGTTGGAAAATCCTAATTCCTGACATAGAGGTTTTAAGAAATCCAATTCATAGATTTCTGTTTGTTGAGTTTGACTTGGTTTTTGACTTTGATTTTTGTTTTGTTGCTCAGTTGCCATATTTTGTTTCATACTTATAACATGAATTCGATTGAAAAATTACTTGAATCTCATCCGCAATATGTTTTGTCTCGCCAAATCTGTGCTGAATTGTCAAAGGCAGGCTTTCAAGCTTACTTGGCAGGCGGATGTGTTCGCGATGTGCTTTTATCACGCGTGCCCAATGATTTTGATATTGCCACCAGTGCGACCCCGGATCAGGTTGAACAGTTGTTTGCTGGACAAACAGTTCCGGTTGGTAAAGAATTTGGCGTGATGATCGTGCGCGGGCTTGAGGTTGCAACTTTTCGTGATGATGGTCCTTATATTGATGGTCGCAGGCCGCAGTCGGTTCAATTTTGTCAGGCCGAGCGCGATGCCCAGCGCCGAGATTTTACTGTTAATGCCTTGTTTTATGATTTTCAAACATCACAGGTCATAGATTATGTTCAGGGGCTTGATGACATCCGTTTGCGTGTGATTCGTGCAGTCGGTGTGCCTGAAAAAAGATTTATTGAAGATCATCTGCGATTGTTACGGGCGGTACGTTTTGTATCGCAACTGGGGTTTTCCATTGAGCCGAAAACTTGGCAGGCGGTGTGTGCTCAGTCTGCCTTGGTTGCTACGGTCAGCGGTGAAAGAGTTTTTCACGAGTTGAGC
>CAZMVK010000160.1:0-369 GCA_964569545.1 uncultured Bdellovibrio sp. | reverse complement strand
GCTGCTCAAAGGTGAACAATCGCAACAGGCTTTGAGTTTGATGCGAGAGTCTGGTTTGTTGATGGCTTTGTTGTCAGGGCAAAAATCTAATTTTCAAAACACGAATGTTTATCAAATAGGAGCTGAGTCTTCAGAAAATTTAAAATTACAAAATAGAGCTTGTGCATTTTTAGAGCCTGTTGTCTCGCCGATTTTTAATTTAAAATCAGTGACAAAAGAATATGGCGAATCCCCTCAGGAACTTTATCGTTGGTGTGATTTTTTTCTGTGGACCTCTCAGGTTTTTGCTTTCAGTTTTTCTGCAAACAGCCAAGTTTTTGATTTTTACAAAAAATGGTTGGATGAGTTGAAGATGCCAAGAGATTTGCG
>CAZMVK010000159.1:0-7850 GCA_964569545.1 uncultured Bdellovibrio sp. | reverse complement strand
TGACAGCTTTTCAATCAAAGTGCGTTTGGCAAAATTGGCCCGCTTCTGACTCAGTTTTAAATTGCTCTCGGCTGAACCCACGTTGTCAGTGTGACCTTCGATTATGATTTTTCCGATTTTTTCATCACGCAATTCATTGATATTTTTTTGTAAATACTTGCGTGATCGTGGCGTCAATACATCTTTACCGCTGATAAATTCCAAATTGGTTAAGGCAATTTCGCGATCGGCTTTAGGAACTGCAATGACAGAAATTTGCGCCGTCTTTTTTTGCCCGGCCTCATCACGCACCTCAATCACCGCCTCACCGGTATGCAATGCAGATCTATACTCACCATCTAAACTGACCACACCAGGACCTGACAACAATCGATATTGATACGGAGCCATGCCGCCTTCAGTTTCAAACGACAACGAAGCACCTTGATAAATCTCTTCGTTTTCTGGTTTTATTTTAAGTGGTGAAATATTTTGTTGATAATCACTAGCTTGAGCCACTGTTTTTGCATCAACAGAATCTTGCGCCATACTCTCGGACTCTGAATTTGGATTTTCAGATGATGACAAATCGTTTTTCCAATAATAAACCAATCCCGCAAACACGCGCCAAGATGGCGACATCGTTTTAACAACGGGTTCAACCGTCACGCCCCAATCAAAACGCAAATACTTCCACCAAAAATGTTTCATACCAAACAAAACATCTAACGAAGAAGCCTCAAGCGCTCTTTCATATGGATCTTTATTCAAAGGATAACTCGAGAAAACCTCAAAAATAAAACGCGAAGATCGGCTGAGCAAACGTGAATATCCGTACGAAGCTAAAAACTGATCCTTTAAAGGATACATTCGCGCATCTGTTGGCGTGTCTGTCGGCAATCGTTTACGATAACCAACATTCACACCATGTGTGTCTCGACCGCTCTTGATGGTCGTTGCCAACTCGTAATTAAAAATCGGTTTGTCTTCGATGCCGGTATAAGGACTGTTTTTAACCTGTGGAAAATCCAATGAAAACAGAGCTGCTAAATAAACATCTCCGTTTTCATAAAAAGACCATTTAGCCCCTGGACGATAGCTATGCACCCCTTTGGTGGCTTCTACATAAATTCCTTTATTTTCTTCGCCCCAATAATCCAATAAAAATGGCGCCATCAAACTGAACTGCAATGTTTTGGTCGCAGCATAACTGATACCAAAATCATACTCGAGCAGCTGACTGGAATATCCCATCCACTGCTGTTGCGGTAAATTTTCATAAACTTGCAAATGATCTTTAGAAAAATTGAGATAATTAGAAAAAGCAAAAAATTTATGATTTAACGGCCTGGCGGAATGAACAGTAATAAAATCCAAACCATCCGTATTGGGAGCAAACGTTTGCATCTCACCCAAGACATTGGCTTGAGAAAACGACGCCATAAAACAACAAACACATAATGCCAAGAACGAACGCAACATAAAACCCCTAACTTCAATAAATCTATAAAATGAATCTCAAACTTAATAGATACTTAAAACTTTACCTAACGATTACAAATAAGAATCCACTATTTATTAAAGCAAACCCCTACTTGAACAACAAGTGAAGACTCATGAATAAATTCGATCCTTTTTAGATGAGTATTGAGTGCGAATCCATTTTCAGGAAAGATCAAAATGATAATCCTGTTCCTGACCTGATCCACAAGTTTTTAATGGCGCGTTCTAATTATTATTCCAATATTATTATTCTAAATTATTTGCGCAAAATTTGCGCGCAAAGTCAGAGGGTATGTTTTAAGCATTTTCGCAGCGCGAACAGGCAAAAAATTAATTCCGAATTGCGGATTCTAAATCCAACAAGAACCTCGCCCATCAAGGCATACCTCGTCATCAACTTTTGAAGTAACAGTCTTGACAGCTTTGCAAAGCCAAACAACACTAACACGCGACTGGGCCCAGCGGCTCGGCGGAAATAACAAGGAGTAAGGAAAATGGCAGGAGTTAACAAAGTCATCATCGTAGGACGTCTTGGAGCAGATCCAGAATTGAAAGCCGTTGGTAACGGTCAATCTGTTGCACGATTGAATATTGCAACCAGCGAAAACTGGACAGGCAAAGATGGACAAAAACAAGAACGCACTGAATGGCACAGAGTTGTCGTTTGGGGACGCCAAGCAGAAAACTGTGGCAAACATTTAGCAAAAGGTCGTCAGGTTTATATCGAAGGCCGTTTGCAAACTCGTTCATGGGATGATCAATCAGGACAAAAACGCTACACCACTGAGATCGTTGCCAATGTTGTGCAATTCTTAGGTGCAGGCTCAGGCGCTGGTGCCGGTGCAGAACGCGGTTCATCTAACGATGCACAGTACTCTGATTTTGGTCCAGAACCATCTTTCGATCAGGCTTCTGACGAAATCCCGTTCTAAATATTAAAATTCAAAATTTGGTCTAGATGTAATACCTAGACTTTGGAGCCCCGAGTACAATCGGGGCTTTTCATTTTTTACGGTGCGCACTACAATTACACAGTGGGTACAAAATTAATTTATATCATCATTATTTCAAGCTGCTTACTGACTTCTTGCTCGGTTTATAAATCCAGTGGCAGATCTTCGTTCGAAGACAAATCATCAACAAACTTGCCAGCCGTCAGCACGCAAGCCGTCGCTGAAAACGAAAATCAATGGTCTGCAGACGAAGAGTCCACCGAAGACAGTGATGATTGTTGGAACCAACCCGTACAAGATCCTCTGTGGCAAGTTGCCGACTCAGAAACTATGACAGTTAAAAAAATAAATTCACAACAGATACAAGTTTGCCTCATCAAAAATTTAAAAAACACAAAAAATCCATAAACCGCCGGAGCCCACCATGAGCCCTAAATCTTGCAAGCAAATCACAAATTGGATCACTGTCAGTGCATTCTTATTTTCTTCCTCACTGGCTCTCGCCGGCTCGGTCAGCAAAATCAAAGATAACAAAGTTTTACTGCAATTGGATGATACCGCCGCCAATGTGAATGACGAATTTTTCTTACTCAATCCAGAAGGAAAGAAAAAAGCCATAATTACTATCAAACAAATTAAAGACGGAAAAGCCGTCGGCGAAATCACCAAAGGCCAAGCTGATGTTGGCTTTACGATGAAAGCAAAATCAGCTCCATCTGCATCTAACAATAACACTACAGAAACTGAAAACACAGAAAGCAATAACGACAGCCCCCGCTCTCGTTATAAAGGAAAATTAGCCGCCGGCGCTTTGATTGGCTACGGTATGCATACACTTTCGTTGACAGTACAAAACCCCAGTGTGCCTTCACAAAAAGAAGATGCAAAACTGACTGACAGCGCATTTAGTGTCAAAGGTTTTGCTGATTACAACATGAGTCCTGCCTTAACAGTTCGCGGTGCTGTTGGCTGGGAACCTTTCTCTGCCAAGGGCACAACCAAGCAAGCCATTTGCGAATCTGGAAAAAGCAATGCCTGCCAAGCCAGCTATAATTATTTATCTCTTGAGGGCGATGCCTTCTTTAATTTTATCAGCAATAAAAAAATGAAAATTTTCTTAGGCCTTGGTTACTCTTACTTGATTCAAGTTGGAAAAACCGTGACCATTCCAAATATCAATTCAGAAAACACTACCAACCAAATGGTGCTGGGAACTGTCGGCATGAATTATTATGTCAGAGGTGGCAAGGGTTTCATTCCTGCACAAGTTGAATACGCCATCTATCCTGGCAGCACCAATGTACAAGCCTCATCTCTTTTTGTACGTTCCGGCTATGGCATGACGTTTTAAAAACTGTAGGCCCAGTTGATACCATAACGATCATTTTGTTCATAAATACCAAGAGAAGAATCTTCACTGCCAGATAAAATATCGGCTGTTAGATTCTGTTGCCAATGATCTGAGATTTTCCAATCCAGAGATTGATGAACGAAAGTTGATTTCGTTTTTTGCTCTTGCATGCCGGCAGAGCTCCACGTCCATCTTTCATTGAATGGCCAACGCCATCCCAACAACCAAGCTTGATCAAACAACTTGGTCAAGGTGGACGTGTTCTCAGATGCAGAAGCCGCTGATGCTGTTTTGGTTTCAATTTTTTCTAATAACAAGGTGATAGACTGAGTTGAAAAGGTAATCGTTTTTTCAAGACCTAACACATACTGATCACTATAAGATGACAATCGAGAATCCGTTCCCAAAGGTTGCGAATGAACACCTGCTGATCGAAACACCCAACTGTCCGCATAATAATTTAATCCCAATGCCCCTTGTCGTTCACGGTAATAAACTGGCTGGATTTTAACTGGCGACTGCAATAGAAAAATCAGTTTTGGCGAGAGTGATAACAATGACACATCCAAAGCTGGTAACAACAATGGAGTGCTGTGCATCCCCTCTTTGGCAGCCAGCGAAAATTCTGTAGAAGCCATTCGCAAATGCAAACGAGATCCAAAATTATTTGCAGTCGCATGATTCAATTCTTCATCCGATAAAATTCGATAGGAAACCTGATTTGGTAATTGCAATGTGAACTGATCTGTCTGCAGCGGAAATTGCAATTTGCGTGGCCACCACAAACTGTGTTCAGAGGGCAAGGACGCTTTGCTTTGGATTGGAACATAAACCAAATCCCAGGTTAACGAGTTGTCATTTTGAAAATTTCGTTCTGCTGTATACAGTAAAGCTAAAGAAGATTTTTTTTGTGGACTTAACGGATCACGAAAATCACTGACCGACATCACATCCATTGGATTGATAAAATCAGTTCCTTCCCAGTTGATTGTAGTGAATCCCAATTTTACAGTTTCAGAGTTTCGCAACACTCCGGTCAGCGAAAGTTCTCGCCATTGCAAATCATTTTTTTCAGCACTGTCTTGAGACTGTAAATCTGACTGAAAACGTGGATTGATTTCAAATTTCCAAGATTGTAAAAAATCTTTTCGCTGCGAACTTTTATTTTGTAAAATAAAATCCCATTGGATTTTCAGTAAAGTCTGTTGCGTATTTAAATCTTTAAAGGAATTGCCAGTTGCTTCTGAAAATGTAGAGTAAGTGCTCGACACTTGACCTGACTGTTCAATTTCATTTTTTGCAACGGCTATTGTTGGAAAAAGAAAACAAATTGCCATCAAAAACAAATGTAAAATAAAAAAATTACGACAACAAAGAACAAAAGCATTTCTGAAGCGAACAGAAATCAGTAAACGAAAAAAAATATAAAATAATTGGATCAGCGAATAAATTTTCATCACTTATGATTATCAGCGACATTGCTAAAAAATTGAAACAAAAAATGTCATTTGTCTAACAGTTTGACAGCAATTATCGAGCGAAATGGAACTCAGGGCCATTTCATGCTAGGTATAAACAATGCTCTAACGTGAATATTAGCATTTAATCGTTCGTAGTGGTACGCTACTGGTATCTGGAGTGAATCAGAAAATGAGTTTAAATATAAAAAAGAAATTTTGTAATGATTTACGCTTTGATTTAACTCAGACGACGACAAGCTTTTTAATGATTATGGCTGTGTTTCTCATTTCCACTCCTCAAGCTCACGCACTCAGTTTCAAATGGCTTCTTGGCGGTCAAAAAACCGAAAAAATCGACGTTCCCACCGAAACAACACCTGCGACAACGACAGAGACAACTGTCACCACTACAACTTCGACAAGTTCATCGACTATAACGACGACTTCCTCGACCACAACAACATTGCCGATCATCAAAGCCACACCGACTCCAGTTGCAATAACAGCAACGGCGTTGCCACCGATTACACCACATGCTGAGCGTGCTAAAAATACTCTTTACTCTTACATTCAACTAAAACTGTCTGGTGGAACTTATCCAATCAAAGACTTTCAAGGTCGTACCCTAAACACTATTTCTGATGATGCTACGATTGAAATTCGTGTGCCATTTGAAACTTTATTAAAGGCTTCACAGTCCACTGATAGCGACATAAAGATTTTTAATATTAAAGATCAAAGTATAGATTCAACTCTTGATTTTTTTAATGGTAACGAAATTTTATCAAATCTAGATTTGACGGTTCTCTTGAATGGCGCGCAGGATTATTCAATAAATTCTGATAACGACAACAATCCTTCTCGATTACAGTATGTTCGCGTTCTCGACGGCGGTTATTCTTCTAATTTCCGCAACACCATTGATCTCCGTGGATATCTTGACGTCAAATCGCTATTAAAAAAACAAAATTACACCAAGGTCTTCCGTTTTCTTTCAAAACGAAAAGTAAAAGTTCGTATTCGCAGCAGAAAAGGCGTTCGTTACGCATACAAATATAAAAAAGAATATGCTTTTGGCAGAAAGAAAACATTTGGTTCACGCGTTGAAATCAGCGGATTTCAACTTGCCAACACCATAGTCAGAGCTCTACCAAGTGCTCCTGTCGCTGATGATCAAATCGATCAAGGATTTGAACCAGGAGATGAACCTATCTCTGACGAAGACGCGAACAACAGCTCAGTCAATTCTGCAGATATTAACAACAAGGAACAAGATACTAAAATCATTGAAATCGAAGAAGAAGACAACAGCACGACTGAAAACAATGCGCCTGGCATCAATGAAAAAGAACAAAACACAAACGAAAGCTCACCAGTGACGACAGCTGCTCTTTCTGCTGAACAAAGCCGAGTACAAAACGCGATTGAGTATTTACAAAAAGTAGCTAAAACTGGCCCCGCGGGATTTTGTTTTCGTTATATAAAAGCCGGATTGGTTTTCGCAGGACTGGTTAAAGAATACCCTGGTGAAGAAGCCGCAAAAAACGCAGGCCCTCAGTTATTGAAAAATAATTTTATTAATTTATTGTCACTTCCTTCATTTCGTAAAAAAATCAAAAGCCCATTTGATGCACCGGAAGGCGCAATCCTTGTTTACCACGGCTATCCGTACGGGCACATTGAAATGCGCACAGCTGATGGTTTTATCAGCGATTATTTTTCACAACGAGCGCGAACTGGCTTTGCCTCTGATGGCCTTTCAAATCGCGGCGCAAGACTGATCGGTGTATACGTCAAAACAGCTCTCAAATAGTTTTATGGCTGAAAAATCATTAAAATAATTTTTTATCAACCAGTAAGCAATCGGATACGATGGTGACACAAAACAAATGAGCTGACAAACGTTCATAGATGATTTCGAATCGAATGATGTCAAAGACCAATTCAACTTTAAATCTACTTGAAAAAACAATTTCTGATACAACCAGCGACAAGCCTTCTGTTGCGAGACTGTTACTAGCTCTGCTTTTATTGTTCATACTGACTGCTTTGAGCTCGAACTTGGACATTTGGTTGTCACAAAAAATCGAAGCCCAACTTTCTAACGTCAGTGGTTTAGGATTTGAGATATGGTTTTATGGTGTGAATGTTTTTATTCTCAGCATTTTAAGTCCTTTATTTTTCTTTCTCATCGTGGCCGCTCTTTTCAAAAGAGAAAATATTTTTTCTATCTACAAAAAATCTTTTTCTCTTTTACTGAAAGAACAACTCCGCGCCTGGGGAAGTGTTGCTAATTGGACTTTTGTATTTATTCTTCCAGGACTGTGGAGATTTATTCAATACTCGTTCGTACCTTTCATTGTTTGTTTTGATAACGAATATCAACTGGGAAAAATCGATGCCTTGGAACAATCACGCAAAATCAGCCGTGGCATGGGCTTACAACTGCTTGCGGCATTTTTTATTTTTGCAGGAATTTTACCTGCCAAATCTTGATTGATTCGCGAAACGTAATCAGAATATTTTAAGGTTGTCAGAGAATAATTCCCAGCTTTTTCAGCATCGGCAATCAGTTTTGCCAAAGGCTCGCCTCCAGCCTCTTCG
>CAZMVK010000158.1:0-7861 GCA_964569545.1 uncultured Bdellovibrio sp. | reverse complement strand
GTGGCACAACGGTGGCACATCGGGAGGTTTTTTGGTTTTTCTGGGATTTTAAAATTAGGTCTAAGCTCTTGTTTTCCCAAGGGAAAACTTGGAGCGGGAGACGGGACTCAAACCCGCGACCTATGCCTTGGCAAGGCATCGCTCTATCAACTGAGCTACTCCCGCCCTAGATTTTAAAAAATACTTTAGGGCAGCTATTTCGGTTCAAGAGTTCTAATACAAAACTGTGAGTGTGAAAAGAAAAAAATTTGAGCTTGGACCACCGAGTAAACTTGTTAATCCACGAATTCCAAATTCTATTGGGCAAAATAAATTCAAGATGCTTAATTTATAGAACAAACCGAATGCTGAATTCTCGATTAATGTTTTTCTTGTAGCTTTTTAGCTTTGAAATATCCCAAGGTGTATTCGATGGCAGAGGTGATGCTTAAAACAACACTCACCCAAAGAGTCCAATAACCAATTTTCTCAAAGTGAATTCCGAATACGGGTTGGTCAATCATCACAGCAGGAATTGCAATCATTTGCAGCGCTGTTTTCCATTTGCCGGCAGGTTTGGCGTCAATAATGATTTGGCTTTCAGCAGCCACCGAGCGCAAGCCGCCGATCAGGGTGTCTCTTGCTAGAATAATAATCACCATTATGGGGTCAATTTTTTGTGAGGGAATAAGGAATACCAATATGCTGGTGACCAAAACCTTGTCGGCGATGGGGTCCATGAATTTGCCCATGTTTGAAACAGCTTTAAACTTGCGAGCAAAATATCCATCCCAGTAATCGGTGATCGATGCGATCATAAAGAGCACCGCCGCCGATACATTGAACCAAAGTTCATTAGGAAATAATAAAGCAACAATCACCGGCGCCATCAGCATGCGAGAGAAGGTGATCCACATGGGCAGTTTTTTTTGCCATTCTTTGATGACTTGTGGAGAGTTTGCAGAATCTTTAGGTTGGTTTGGTGGGGTTGCGTTCATTGCCTATTGTCCCAGTTTTTTTAGCGTTCTCCAAGTTTTTTATATGATTTTATTTTTAGGCTTTTTCATTGTTTAAGTTTGTTTAAAAGCTAAGAAGGTAGGCAAATTATTTGATTCAAAGTAAATGAGGGGGCTCTTTGGCTTATTGCTTTTAATAAATTGGCAATTTGCCCGCAAGTTGAGTGCGCAAAAATATTTTCAGCTCTGCACGGCTCTGCTCTTTTGTTCTGTTCGAACCTTTTATGTTCGGATCTGAGGTAGACGTCTTTCCGCATCATTGTTGAGTTTTATTGAGCTGTTAGCTGAAAACGACATATATTAAACCGCCTATGGCTTTTAACAGTCATAAGTTGCAAGGAGATTGCGTGTTTTTAGGTGTCAATCACTCGAAAAAAATGCCCCGATTGTTTTTAGCCCAGCTAGATGGTGACATGCCTTACATGAAGGGCATCACTGTATTGTGGCCAGATCGCAGCGAATCCGCGGTTTGTGATCTCAGTTTTGCCGGGATCGTGGTCGCCTCGCAAGGTCGTTTAGGGCAAAAATGGAAATTGGGACAGACGACGGATTTGCGTTTAAAAATTGATGGCGTCGCTGAATATATTCCGCTGAAGGTTTGTTTGCAAAAAATGATGGCTCGTGGAATGTGTTTTTCATTTGAGACGATGTCATCGTTGGGACGTTTGGTTTTAGAGCAAGCGGTAAAAGATCGAATCGTTTGCGAAAACATTTCAACAATGCGTTCAGCACAATTGCATCCAAGTCTGCATTGCGATCTTTGGTTGCATGGCCCTTTTGAAACAAATTTTTTATTATGGACAGATTCGCAGATAGGTCAAATTCGTCAGGCTATTGTCGAGTATGATCATTTGTTGTGGATCTATGAGCCGCAGGCTGAAACTAAAATTCGTCGGTCTTCAGCTGCCAGCGAAGAAGCTAAAGGGTATTTCTGTACCTACGATGTATTGTTACAGCAGCCCGATCGCGTCGCAATGGGTGCGAGCTGGTTGGATCGTTTGTTGTCTTTGACCAAAGCCATTGCCAGTGAAAATGAGAATTCTCGTCAGTTGGCTTTTTTAATCCAGTTGTTGCAGGCAGATCGGTCGCATTGATGTTTTGTTATCCTCGACAAATACAATTTTATGAAACCGATCTAATGGGGATCGTTCATCATGGAAATTATTTGCGTATTTATGAAGAAGCTCGTGTTTCATGGGCTCATCACCATGGAATTCTAGATTATCAAAAACCAGAGACAGCAAGTCATCTGGCTGTGCTTGAAACTGCAGTTCGTCACATCAAACCTTCGCGTTTCGGTGATAAGATTGAAGTTCAAGTGCAGGCCAAGATTGAGGGCATTAAAATTATTTTTGAATATAAAATGCTCAAGCCCATGCTGAATAAACAAAGCAGCGAGTTGATTTCAGAGGCTCGTACCACTCATGTGGCATTAAATCTGGATTTAAAACCAATCAAACCACCACAACCACTTAAGTCAATTTTGGAGAATGAAAAATGGACAGAAACCTGGCTCTTGAATTTGTAAGAATCACTGAAGCAGCAGCCTTGGCTTGCGCAAGATACATGGGCAGAGGCGATGAAAAAGCCGCCGACAAAGCCGCGGTCGATGCGATGAGAAAAGCTTTTGATAGCTTACGCATTGATGGCACCGTTGTCATTGGTGAGGGAGAGCGTGATGAAGCGCCAATGTTATATATTGGTGAAAAAGTTGGAATGCGTTCTCCAGATGCGCCTGCAATTGATATTGCGCTAGATCCATTAGAAGGCACGACAATTTGTGCTAACGGTGGTGTTGGTTCTATTTCAGTTATTGCTGTTGCTGAAAAAGGAAATTTTTTGCACGCACCAGACACCTACATGGATAAAATTGCCTGTGGACCAGCGGCCAAAGGTTTGATCGATATCGATAAAAGTCCGACGGAAAATATCTCAATCGTGGCCAAAGCTCTTGGTAAAATGGTAGAAGATCTAACCGTGGTGATTTTGGATCGTCCACGTCATAAAGAATTGATTGCCGAAGTTCGCAAAACGGGTGCACGAATTCAATTGATCGGTGATGGGGATGTCTCGGCGGCGGTGGCTTCGGCATGGCCAGAATCAGGAATTGATTTGTTAATTGGTATTGGTGGCGCACCAGAGGGTGTGATTTCAGCGGCGGCATTACAATGTATGGGCGGCGATTTTCAAGGGCGTTTGATGTTTCGCAATGATGAAGAAAAAGCTCGTGCTACTAAAATGGGTGTCAAAGATCTTACCAAAAAATATTCTATTGATGAGTTAGCCAGTGGTTCCGTGATGTTTTGTGCAACCGGTGTGACTGATGGGCCGTTATTGAAAGGTGTGAAAACCTTGCCAGGGCATCAGGCTAAAACGCATTCAATTGTTATGCGGTCTCGTACTCAGACCTGGAGAACAATTGAGGCACATCATAATCTGAATTTAAAACCTGGATTTTAATTATGTCTCAGAACATTGTCTGCGTGGCTTGCCAGAAAGGTTTTATTTTTACCGCTGACCGTGTAGGTCTGCGTGAAGAATGTCCTCATTGTGGAGCTGATCTGCATGCCTGTAGACAATGTGAATTTCATGACATGAAAGCTTATAACGAATGTCGCGAATCATCGGCGGATCGAGTGCAAGATAAAGAGCGAGCAAATTTCTGTGATTATTATTCTCTGAAAAAAGATGGTTCGGCGGCCAAAGACCGTGCCGCTGAATTAAGAGCTGCTGCCGAGGCTTTATTTAAAAAAAGTTGACAGAGGACGGATCTATTCGTCTTAATGAATGAATACATTAAGAGGTGAATATGGCGTCAGCGCAAACTTCCGAAGTTTTTAACTGTACTGTAGAGCAATTTTATAAAATTGTTTCTGATTATGAAAAATACCCAGAATTTCTTTCTGAGGTCAAAGCTTGTCGTGTTTTGAAAAGTGACTCTAAAGATCAAAGCAAAAAATTGGTCGAATTCGAAGTTAATGTGATGAAAACATTCAAATATACTTTGGCAATGACTGAAATTGTAAACAAAGAAATCCGCTGGGAATTTGCAGGTGGAGATATTTTTAAAACTTCTGTTGGTTCTTGGAAATTAAAAGATGAGGGTGGCAAGTGTCGCGCAGAATATGCTGTTGATGCTACTTTTAATTTGTTTGTTCCAGGCCCGATTGCGAAGGCTTTGGTCAATGTCAATTTGCCTAACATGATCAGTTCTTATCATAAAAGGGTGTCATCACTTTATGGCAGATGATTCAGACAAAAAAGATTCAGCAGCAAATACCTTGATTGGCGAAGCCGTTAAAAAGCTTTTCACCGCAGGCGTGACCGCTGCATTTATGACCGAAGAAAGTGTTCGAACATATTTGGCAGAATTAAAATTGCCCAAAGAAATTCTAAATGTGATCGTTCAGGGGGCAAGCAAGTCCAAAGACGAAATCACCAATCGTGTCAGTAAAGAGGTCATCGGCATCATTCAGAAAATTGATTTTGTGAAAGAAGCCTCACGTTTTGCTGAAAATCATAAATTCAAAATCACGGCTGAAATCGAAGTGATTAAAAAAAATCATAATAAAAATGAGACTGAAGATCATTCAGAACAAGAGACTGGGACTGGGACTGAAATTAAAATAAAAAGTTCGCGAAAAAATACATGAGATGAAATCTCAAAAAGTCAGGGGCTGATTTGTTTTACACAAACAATCCAAGAACTGGTGAAAAAATAAAATCCTATAACTATCAGTCGTTGTCGCAAACGGATCAACAGTTGCAAAACGCCTGGTTGTCTTTTCAAAAAAATATTGAACAACGCTCTAAATCCAGTTTGTCGCAGTGGATTTTGCAAAGGCAAGATTTACTGATTCAATTGGCAGAAGGTTTTTTGCAAAACAAAGAACCATTGTCGTTACAAATCTCTTTGGAGATGGGCAAATCATTGATCGAGGCTGTGGCAGAAATCGTGAAATCAATTTCTGCTTTCCGTTATTACGCTGAGGTTTTGCCCGATATGTTGCAGGATTCGGTTTTCGCGGCAATGCCATCTTATCGTCAAGCTCGTGTTTGTAAAATGCCGCTGGGGCCAGTGTTGGCAATCATGCCGTGGAATTTTCCGTTGTGGCAGTTGGTGCGTTTTGCGGCGCCTGCGGTTGCGATTGGTAATCCCATTTTGTTGAAACATTCTGATATTACAGCGGGTGTGGCCGAAATGATTGAAAATGTTTTTTCAACGGTCAGCCCTGAGCTGTTGTTTAATTTGCGAATCGATCACGATCATGCGGCCAAGGTCATTGCGGATCCCAGGGTTTGTGCGATTACTTTGACTGGCAGTTCGCGAGCTGGACGAGAGGTCGCAAGTCTTGCTGGAAAATATTTAAAAAAATCAGTTTTGGAATTAGGTGGCAGTGATCCATATTTGGTTTTGGCAGATGCTAATTTACCAGCCGCAGCTGCCGCCTGTGCACGTTCACGGATGATTAACAATGGGCAGAGTTGCATTGCTGCAAAAAGAATTTTAGTCGATCAGTCCATTTTGGCAGAGTTCGGTGAATTGTTTTGTGCTGAAATAAAAAAGCTTTCCGAAGTACCTGTGCCGATGGCGCATTTGCGTTTTAAACAACAATTGCAAAATCAATTTGAAGAGCTCGTCATGAGTGCGGAGAAAGATCCAAATGAAATTAAGCTTGTGCTAGATTTGCAAGATAAACAAATTAAAACACAAGATAAACAAGATAAACAAGATAAATTGAAAGCAAATGATAAATTGAAAAATAAGCCAGATTCTCAGGAAACTGATTTTTACAATAACCAGCCAGAGTCTGCTGCTTTTTTTGCGCCCAAGGTATTTTCTTGTTCTTTAGATTTTATTAAAAATTATCAACAAGAGTTGTTTGGTCCCATAACACTGTTGGCAGGATTTTCAAATCTAGATCAAGCAGTGGCCGCGGCCAATGCTTCGGTTTATGGTTTGGGCTCGGCGATTTTTTCTCAAGACCTGTCTCAGGCTTCGGCATTAGCGATGCGTTTGCAGACAGGTGTTGTGGCGATCAATGGTTTTGTTAAATCCGATCCGAAAATTCCATTCGGTGGAGTCAAGGACTCAGGTTTTGGTCGCGAGCTTGGTCTTTATGGATTTGATGAGTTTTGTAACATCAAATCAATTGTATCAGCTTGATCAGGGCCAAATTCTGCTTTTGCCATTTGATATTCTTCTTCGAGTAAAGAATCAGTTGCTTCGGCAACTGAATTGGCAACGGCTTCGTAATCAGCGGCTTCAGCTTGATAAGTTTCCTTGCCGTCGCTGTAGCTTCTGGTTGCCGCGAATTCTTCCAAATTACTTGGCTCTGTCAGACCAGAAAATTCAGTGTAGGTTTTAATAAAATCTACGATGTTTTCTCGAGGTTCAATCAAACTACGTAAACTCTCGGCTAATTGTTTTGTGAAAATAACATTGCTTGTGCGGTGAGATTTGTTCTCAACAGTTTGTTCGATCTGTGCCATGGATTTTAAAATTTGATAAAGACTGTCATGAACATCGCTGTCTTCTGACATTTTGCTCTCAACTTGTGAGGTCAGTCGGCGAGTAAAGCTGATGCGCAAATCTTTTTCGAGAGCATCGAGGTCTTCTCGCTCTTCTAGGTTTTGGGTCCACTGTGTGAGCTGATCTAGGGTGACATTTTTGTTTTCACTGTTGCTGTTGGCCCTGGCTGTTTGATTCCAGTTGAGAGCGATAAAACTCAGTGAGAATAAAACAAACAAGTTCAAAACGCGTGAGAATATTTGATTGATTTTTAATAACTGTGCTGATTTCGTATTCATTGTTCACCCACCATTTTTGGCTTTCGTTAGCCATATTTTTATTTCTCGGAACCCCAATAACTTTGAAGGATTTATCCTTCGACGCGCACAACATAACTGAATTTGATGCAAAAGGAGAGTGTCAGAATATTAGACAGTAATTTTAACAGTGATTTTTGTTGTGTTTGTGGTTACTTTTTCAATGTGGATAACAAATTTTGGCAGCCTCTGGATCACTCTAGCTATCGTTTTTTGCAGTTGTTTCTGCAAAATCATTCGTCATTGAATCGTCATTTTTTATTGGCAGTTTCAGGCGGGGTGGATTCCATGGTGATGTTAACTGTGCTGTCTAGATTAGCCAGCGCTTTAGATGTAAAACTTTCGGTGGCGCATGTTCATCATGGTCCAAGCTCTGATTCGGCAACAGTGATCTATCGTCAACAAGCGCAAGCCTGTGTGCTGGCGAAATGTCAGCAATTGGGTCTGGATTTTTTAAGCAATTCTGTTGAGCAAATGGCAGAGCTGCATTCAGAGCAAGAGTTTCGTCAGTGGCGTTATCAATATTTGTTTCAGTTGTGTGCCGAGAAAAATATTAATGTTTTGTTGCTGGCGCATCAGCAGGAAGATCTGATTGAAACAATGATGATGCGTTTGATTCGTGGAGCTGATGTGCAAGGCGCGGTGGCGATGCGTTCTGAGCAATTGGATCCGGTGGCGCAAGTTTATAAATTGCGTCCATTTTTACATACACTGAAAACCGAAATTTTGGCTTACGCGCAGAATGAAAAAGTTGAATTTGTCGATGATCCCAGCAATCAACAGACAGATTTTTTTCGCAACTGGTTGCGTCACCGATGGTTGCCTCAGTTGGATCAGTTTCAGCCTGGTGCATTGAACTCATTGTCTAGGTCTTTGCTTAATTTGCAGACCAAAATTTTAGAGACTCAGGGCGAGTTGGAGAGTTCGGATTTGGTGAGTGGATTGCCGCGCGACCTGTGGTGTCAAGAGGGTGGGCATGGGCTTATATCTCGTCCAGTTTTTTTAACCTTATCTCGTGAACAGAAGATTCAGGCTTT
>CAZMVK010000157.1:7244-8047 GCA_964569545.1 uncultured Bdellovibrio sp. | reverse complement strand
AACCAGTTGTTGAAGAACAATCCAAATCATTAGCTACAGTAATACTTTGCGTGATGGTATCACCGCAATTAATTGTCGTTAAAACTGGCTGAACAGTAGGAGCTAAAGTTTTAGCTTTTTGTGGACGGCACGAAGGTCCATGTTGACGAATCTTTTGTCCCACTTCCCAACGAAAATTTTCTTCCTGTTGACGCCGTTTGCTCATCTCACCTTGATCAGCATGAGCCATTGTTGCGCTCACTGCGCAAATTGCTGTTGTCGCAATCGCTAACATATATCTAACTGCTTTCATCCAAATCCTCTTTCTTGAAAAAGCATCAGAAGACTTCCGCTGATGCTGCTTAATTTTCATATCTAAAACTTATAAACAAACGCAGATTTTTCGATTTCTCTAAAATCATGTTTGAACCCGACAGAAGCTCAAGAGCAAGATCGTTGCCAAAAATTGGCAAAACTAAATTTGAATATTCCCTTTTACGAAAATGGCTTTGAACTAATCTTTTTGTAAAAATAATCTGTCGATAAACTTGACAGACAAAAAAGAAAGCAAAACAAATCAAAATGTTATGAAAACTATAAATAAAATAATTGATACATTTAAGAAATCACCACCACGAGTTCTAAAAACAACAACTTGTTTTTTTGTAGAAAAGCCTGTGTTCATCATCTCAACAACAATGAATATTTTATTAATCTCTCAAAAATCGTCACAACGAACACAACAAACAAATTCAGCAAAAAACTCGGCGCGAATTAGAAAATAAAATCTCATCTAAGGATTAAAATCTCATCTCTAGACCTTG
>CAZMVK010000157.1:0-7234 GCA_964569545.1 uncultured Bdellovibrio sp. | reverse complement strand
TCGATGAGAATAACGAAGACTCTGATCATTTTGTTAAGCACTTTAAGACTAAAAACTCATCTCTAGACTAAGATCCTATAATATTTCATTCTGCGACAACCGAAGATAACTGCATGAGCTTAAAAGCAAATATAAAAAACCATGCCTTTGACGAGTACACACTGTTCGATAAACTTGACGGAACCCATCCGTGGATGCAAACCGTACAAGACGGTTACGTTCCATACAGAGTTCGCGAATTACGCACTGGAAAAGTTGGTTATTTTAATTATGCTTTAGCAAAAGAAATGGGCCTGATCTCTGCAACTCACGACAGCAAAATGACTGAAGTTTTAGAACAAAAACTTTTAGAGACATTTTCACTGCAAATTATTAATGAGTACGATGAACTGAATAAAAAAAGAATAAATCCAGACAGCATCAAACCGAATAAATATATGGCCTCTCGCTATTTGCAATTGCAACACGCCAACAAACAAGGAAAAACTTCGGGCGATGGTCGAGGTATTTGGAATGGTGTGATTGAAAATCGAGGACGTATTTGGGATGTTAGCTCACGCGGAACCGGAGTGACTTGTTTGGCCCCAGGCGCAGTGCAAGCCAATCGCCCACTGAAAACCGGTGGTGGAGATTTTGGTTACGGCTGTGGACAAGCAGAACTAGACGAGCTGTATGGTGCCGCTATTTTGGCAGAAGTCTTTCACCTGCAAGGCATTGCTACTGAACGTGTATTGTGTGTGATCGATCTTGGCAAGGGTTATGGCATCGGCGTTAGAGCCGCGCCGAATCTTTTACGTCCAGCACATATTTTTAGATACTTGAAACAAAATCGTTATCAAGACTTGAAAGCCAGTATGGATTATTTGCTGGATCGCCAAGTCAGCAATCGCCAATGGAATCCACAACTATTTCAAAATGCAAAGAACAATACAAAATACGATTTGATTGCCAGCGAAATTTCAAAATCGTTTGCTAATTTTGCCGCCGTTCTTGATATCGATTATATTTTTGCTTGGCTTGACTGGGATGGCGATAACGTTTTAGCGGATGCAGGGATTATCGATTACGGCAGCGTGAGACAATTCGGTATCAGACATGATCAATATCGTTATGATGACGTACAAAGATTTTCTACCAATCTCAATGAACAACGTCGCAAAGCGCGTTTGCTGGTTCAAGTTTTTACGCAAATCTCGGATTATCTGAAAACCAAAGAGAAAAAACCGTTAAAAACTTTTGCTAAACACTCTGTTGTACAAGCTTTTGATCAACAGTTTGAGCTGCATCGTTCACATCGTTTGCTTTATCGTATGGGCTTTAACCAAGTTCAACGTGAGAACATTTTAAAACACAAAGAGCAATTTAAAAAATTTAACGAAGAATTTAGTTATTTTGAAAAAGCTAAGATCAGTGGAAAAAAATCAAAGGTTGCCGATGGCGTCAATCATCCAGCTTTGTTTAACATGCGCGCTATCTTAAAAGAATTGCCCGATTATTATATGAAATTTGGCTTTGAAACTGACATGGGCGATCAGCAGTTTTATCAAACTATTTTATCAAGCTTTGCCAAACAACGCGACACTCGCATGCGCGAAAAACATGTAAAACATATTCGTCATTTCCAAAGTTTGTATAAAAAAATGCTGATCTTTGCGGCTGGTAAACAAAAACCAAAAGCCATTCTCAGTGGATTTCAGCAACGAGCAAAGAATTTAAATCGTGAAGATAGAATTACTGGCAATGCCTTGATTCAAATCGTCAATGAATTGATGGCGCAAATCAAAAAAGGATTGAACCATCAGCAGGTACAATCAATGATTGATCAATTGGTTTTTTCTTACGTCGGAGCTCCTGAGGTCAATGTCTCGCGTTTTCTTGAAGCCAAGCCCAGACGAATCAGCAATCCAGATCTGTACAATAAATTCATGAACCTAGTAGCTGAACACAGCGAAGATATTTAATAGTATCGTATGATCTGCCACAAATGTCACAATCGTGACATTATGTCCTGTGCTTTTGTCTGCACACCTTTGTTTATTTGTCGTACTGTCATTATTCGTTTATCTTTAAACGATCAACAATGAAGCCCTGTTGTCAGACAGCAAAGACGGTTCATAAATATAAAAGGATTTTATATGAAAAAATTAACACTAAAGAAAATTTCTGCTATTGGCCTTTTTACCAGCGCCATGTGCCTTCATATCGCCTGCCAACACACGAAATCAACTGCAACAACTGCGAATGCGACCACTGCCGTGGCTTCATCTGCGACTCCTCCTACAAAACCGGCGCATTGGGTGGCGTTGATGCACGATCTAGACGATTCGCTGTCTATTTTGTTACCATTAACACAACAACCACAAACTTTTGCAGATAGCAAAAATCAAAAGGTTATTCACGAACAGGTTGTCGTTCTTGCCGATTTAGCTAAAACCCTAAAAACACAAAAACCACCAGACCAAGATCCTGCGATCACTTTGATCTCAGAACAATTCGAAGAAGATATTAGACAGGCCGTCAGCGCCATCGACAATGGGCATCCAGAGTACGCGCGCCATTTACTGAAGAATTCCACCTCTTACTGTATTCAATGCCACACACGCAATAGTTTAGGGCCTCATTTTGCTGGTGGCAAATTAACTGAAACAGCAAGCGGCATGAGTCCATTAGATCGTGGCGAATATTTAGCAGCGACTCGCCAATTTGATTTAGCATTAAAAGAATACCAAGGCGTTTTGAAAAATTCAAAAAACATTGTCGAATGGGATCGCGCCGCTCATAACGCCCTAGCGGTCAGTGTTCGCTATCTTGGCAATCCAGATCAGTCATTACAAACTGTGGATATTATTTTAAACAGCAAAACAGTTCCGTTGTATTTACATGAAAATGCAAAACAGTGGCGACAGAGTATTTTATCTTGGCAAAAAGAAAGCAAAACAAAAACAACTCACCTATCTAGCCAAGCATTGAAAAATTTAAAATCGGCATCACAATTGATTCAACGAGCTCAGAAAATGCAGAAATACCCAAGCGATCACTCCGCTGATATCGAATACTTGCGCGCTAGTGCTTTGTTGCATGATGCTCTTGGCAATGGTCTAACTGGCAAAGATAAATCCGAAGCTTTGTATCTAGCTGGTATTTGTTATGATTCAATTCGTGATTTAAGCATGTGGAATCTGAATGAAAAATATTTTGAATTGTGCATCCGCAATACTCCACACACTGAGCTTGCCAAAAAATGTTTTCGCAAATATGAAGAGAGTGTCTTTGTAGGATTCATGGGAGGTCAAAATTTATTATTACCTCCAGAGGTCCAAAAGAAATTGTTGGAACTAAAAACCATGGCTGGCCAGTAAACAAAACAAAAGATTAGGTTGATTATGCAAAAGTCTATCGAAATGAATCAAAAAAATGTCTTTCCTACTTTGAAAATTCATTTTCTTATTTATATTTCATGTTTGTTTGGTATTTCGTTTTATCAAACTGCATTCGCCACAACGACCGTTCGTCAGACAAAATCTTTTCGCGAGGTTTTATTAGAGACAGAAAATGCTTTGAAAAAGGTCTCGAACGACAAAGTCCTGGTGGTCTTTGATATTGATAACACTCTGCTGACCATGTCGACCAACATGGGCAGCGATCAATGGTATGCTTGGCAATCCGACCTGATAAAACAAAAAAAGTTTGAAGACGCTGTCGGCAACAGCACAGATGATTTACAATCAGCACAAGGTGTTGTCTTTAACTTGGGTCGCATGCATCCCCCAGAGCCTGAAATTCCAAATATTGTTAAAGACATTCAAAAAACAAAAGTTCACACTCTGGTTCTAACCTCTCGTGGTAATGAATACCGTTCGGTGACCGAACGAGAATTAAAACGAAATGGTTTTGAATTTACAGGCAATAGCATTGGACCGACTCTAGGTTATGCTGGATTGTATCTACCTGGATGTGTTGAAAAATCTACGGCCCGTATGGTTAGCTTTACCAATGGTGTATTTATGGGAGCAGGACAACATAAAGGGCAAATGCTTCGCTGTTTGTTGAAAAAAACAAAATCATCAAATATCAAAAAAATTATTTTTGTCGACGACAGCGAACGCAATATCAAAGCGGTCAGCGAGATCATGGATCTAGACAAAATTGATATTGTTTCTTTGCATTACACAGCTATGTCAGAACAAATTCAAGCATTTGAAATAGGTGATAAAAAAATAGAGAAAGAAGCATGGCAAGAAATTCTAAAAATACAGAAAAAATATTTTCACTAAGGCTTTTAACGGACAGTGACCTTTGTCGCTTTGATTTGCCTCGACAAAATAATAGCACGAATATCAAAATTCGAGACGGCGCCAAATAGAAAGAAACTCTATTTCGTCTCAAATTAAGAATTTATTATTTTAAATAAGGTCTTTAAATCAAACCTAACGATATACCTAGAAAATAAAAATAAGACAAAACAATCTCCTCACTATTCTGATATTATAAATAAACCGAATGGATTCTTGGTATATGAATTTTGGGGGATTTTTGAAATTTCGTTCACGACATAAAATATTTCAATTTTTATTGATTGCTGTTGCCCTGGCTTTTATTGCTACCAATTATCAGAATTGCGCTAAACACAGTTTTACAACTGAAACTCCAGAATCAACAAGTGTTCAAGATCAAAGTTCAACTGGCAGTTCTACAAACAGCTCAACAACTCCTACAACCAACCCAGCAAATCCCAGTCAGACACAAACGACCACTGTTACCTCTGTAACTACGGTCACAACAACCTTGTTATCACCAACAACGACACTACCTAGGGTCACCACGACAACCACCTTGCCCCCAGTCATTGACGTAAGCCAATTGTCCAAGACGATATTATTTACGCCAGAAGAAAAAACTGAGCCTATGAAAATAGTTTTTGTTATCGACAATTCTAACACCATGAGTGCCAATCAACTGAATTTACAAAAAGGTATTGATTCGTTGATGCAAAATATTTCTGATTTAAATAGCGAAATTTATTTATTGACGACAAATTCAAGCAATTCAGGACTGAGCACAAACGCACTTACCAGCTATGACTATTCAGTTAATGGCAAAGCAATAACTTACAGTGATGCATTGAAACTGCCTGACGGCACTGAGGTTACATCAACTGAATACAAAAATTATGCTTACTTTACAAAACCTATTATCACTATTAATAAGACCGACAGTGTCGCTGTTAAAACAGAAAAACTGACTTCACTCAAAAGCAAATTGCTTGTTGGCACAACTGGGTCTTCTAACGAAGTTGGATTTTCTAATTTGCTAAAAGGTCTTTATTCGCCGACTCTCAACGCTACTGCTGCAGCTCAAAGCGCCATCAAACCTGGCGATTCCGTTCTGTTCATAATGATTACAGATGAAGATGAAAAACCGAATCTTTACAGCTTGCCGCAAATAGAAACTAAAACTCAAAAAGTTTATGTGCGCCCACCAGATTATGGCCATAATCTCAATTACGTTTCAAATTATGCAAATTATAGTTTTTCCATAAAACAAACAAACGATGGTATTGCCTCATATGAGACTATAAATATATGGAGAGCACCCTCTTGGGATTTTTCAGTTTCAAAAAGCTGTCCTCAGGATTTTATCAATCAACTGACCACAAAATTCCAAATAGTTCATAATATTCCGGCGTCACTTTTTGATCGATACATAGGCTGTAGCGTAGAGACAAATATCAACGCCTTAAGCACTTTTTGGTTCCCAACCACAGTCAGCGAAAAGCAAGCTTGCGATACACTCATTGCCAATCAAAAGGACCGAATCATTTCGAATTGCAAATTATCAAGCGTCACTGAAATGATTGGCGGCCCCTCTCTTATCAATACAACCTCCCCTGCCGTCACAACATTTCATTTGGGTGGACAATTTAAAACTGAATTTGCCTTAGCCGAAACAGATCAGAAACTTTATGCCAAAGCATTTAAGAAAATTCTGACACAAAATTTTGCTCGTTCGTTTTATTTTGCTGCGATTGTTAACGATGGCAGCTGCTCGTTGAGTGCTGATCAATCTGTTGGTCAAATGTTTTTAGAGGTCAAAAAAGAACTTACTGATCTGGCAACTGTGATTCCAATTTGCCAACCTACTCAATATGCAGAATCCTTAAAAAATGCCGCCATGATGGTTAAAAAAACGATGATTGGCACTCTGACCGTCACCGAGGTATTCAAGAGCGTTGATCAAGTGACCATCGTTGGAGCTACCTATCGTAAGCTTTTAAAAGCAAACATCGATTACACTGTCAGCGGAAACAAAATCCAATTGCACGATGGACTGCTGCTCAATGGTGATAAAGTTGAAATTAAATTGAACCTATAAAAGTCTATAAAGTCCAAATACACCCCATGTAATACGCCAATAACAAAACAATCACCGTCACACTGACAAAAACTTTGACAGTAATGATCAAGCCTTTGTAATCAAAGAATATTTTAAAAAAATCCAGAGTCCAAAACTCTAACTATCTAAAAATATTTCGCTCAAAGCCATTTTATTCGATCTTAAGACGATCTCAGCCAATCCTGCGAAGCACAGTTCTTGAACTGTAATCCAGTATACAAGCAAGTCCATGAAAAAGACTGCTGTGAGTTAACTCAATATATTTCAGTAATGAAATTGGCTTTAAAGGAGCATCTATGAACAAATTATCGGCACTTACCCTACACGGAAAAATCTTGCTGGGAACTTTGTTTTTATCAGCACAATTGCTTGCAGCTTACTCGATTGCTGGTGGTCGTATTTCTAGCGAAGACAGAGAATTAGGTCTTGGTAAAATCGAAGCCACTGAAGCAATGAATAAAAATCTAGTGAACCGCGATATGGTACGCGAACAAACTGTTGGAGATGTTAAGATTCGCATTCAAGAACTTACAGATGCTCAAGAAATTATTGGTCAGCAGATGAAAAATTCTCACGGCTTATTGCCAGCGGCGGGACAGATGATTACCGCCCTTGAAATGTTGACCAGTAATAAAATCAAAGTTTTAGATTACGAAGAAATTTTCACAACAATGAACGAATCGCAAACATTGTTAAATCTTATGGAAGCCAAAATATCAGAGTTGCAATAAGAACCTACCAACTTGCTAGATCCATATTCAGATCTAGCAACTCAATCAGTAAGCCATTAGAGAAAAATCAATGGCTTCGTTGAACTGCTCAATGAGCTCATATGTTGAAA
>CAZMVK010000156.1:0-8298 GCA_964569545.1 uncultured Bdellovibrio sp. | reverse complement strand
GGCAATTTTTTTTCATCGACGTTGATGACTTCGCCAGTGCGAGGGTTGCGTCCTTGATAAGCATCGTATTTACGATTGACGAAAGAACCAAAGCCACGAATTTCGATACGATCATCGCGCATTAAAGACTCTACCATTGAATCAAAAATAGTATTGACCACGGTCTCGGCTTTGACTCGAGTGATGTTTGCTTTCTCAGCGATCATGTTTATCAAATCGGCTTTAGTGATAGCTTTGTTGTCGTCAGACGTACTCATATATCCTCGCAATAAACAAAATTATACAGAACGAAAGTCATCTGGCCAGTGATTCAAGGGGCTTGCTGCTCTGCGCAGAGTATTTGGTGTGGTATAGAATTTTTTGATAAGCCTCTTCGATCGAGTGCACCATTTTTTGTGGGTCAAAAAGGTTCGTTACTTTTTCGCTCGCACGTTCACCAATGTCCGCAGTCGGCAGGCCACCAGAAAATATTTCCAGTAATAATATGGCTAAAGAATCTGTATCTGCAGGGCGCAAAAGGAATCCGTCTCTGCCATCTTCGATTATATTCGAAATGGGGCTGACTTCGGAACCAATGATCACCTTTTTTTGCGCCATCGCTTCAATCATCGCAGGCTCAAGCCCCGTTGATCGAGAGCTCATATTGACGAAAACATCTGATAGCGCGATGCAGTCTGAAATCTCTTCAGGTTTTAGCGCACCAAGCATAAAAGCGTGACTGCCAAGGGCCAAGTTGAGCAAATGAAACTCGACTTCTTTCCAGGCTGGTCCATTACCAATAATTAACATATAGGCGTTGGGTTTTTTTACCGCTACTTTTTCAAAGGCTGTCAGTAAATTTTTAACTTCACGCGGTTCCATCATATCCGTGATGGTCACGACGGTATGTGCATTGTCCGGCAATTTTAATTTCTTTTTCATTTCATCGCTGTCAATTTTTCGCGACATATCTCCGAGTTCAATTCCGTAAGGCACGATATACGAATGATAATCAGGATAAAGATAATATCTTTCTAAAAATATTTTTTGCTGAGGATTGGTAACAAAAACACCGTCAGCAGTTGATAACAATTGACGGTCTCCACGAAAATAAGTGGATAAAAATTTATAACCAACAGCAACCCCCGTTGTCAGCAAACTGCTCAGGGTTTCTTGTACCATGCCTAGAATAGAAAAAATTTGTGACATCTGGGTGGCGTCGACGTCATAGGCGACGGCGACTTTGAGTTCACGTTTGCGACGAGAAATTTCAATGGCCGAGCGGTCTATGCTGTGGGCGATATGAAAACGTTCTGTCGAGTGCAGTTCCATAAATTTTTTCAGGACGGCTTGTTCAAAACGCATATGACCCAAATTCGGAAAGCCTTCATGCAAATAAAAAACTCGCACACCGTCGCGGTGAACTTCGGCTTTGCCTAACGGAGATTTGGCGGCAATCACGGTGACTTTGTGTCCACGTTGAGCCAGTCCCTTGGCGATGGGCCATAAAAAGCCATGATCCGTGGCTCTGCCTAGAATAGGAAAATGATATGCGATCAAACATATGTTTAATTGTGACGGAAGCGTGTATCTTGCCATTAATTATTATTATGAAGGTGCGTATTTTGCGAAGTCAATCTTCGCGCGTACATTCGGCTGATCTCATTTAAAATCGAGTCGCTGATGTCGGCACGAATCAACTCGAACTGCGGTTGTGTCAAATTCAGCTCGCTGTTGCGACTTAAAAGAACTTTCAAACTGTGAATTCCTGTTTCTAGAACAAAACCATTACGATCGTGCACGCAAAATCCTGGCAAGGACTCGACCTGACGGGGGTGAGCCAAAACTGGAGTTTGAGTTTTTTGGCATAGACGGTGCCAATTCATCAGCTCGATAGCAGAGAGGTCATCAAACGCTGTTAATAAGCCAATGCTATTTTGTAATAGATAGCGCAATGAATTTTCAGAGAGGTGTTTGCCTGCATATGAAACTTTTTGTTCTAACAATAATGGATCTGACAGTTGTTTATCTTGTTGAGAATTGTGTTCTTGCCAAAAATTTTCGATCCATAAATTTTTAGGTCTAGATCCTAAGATGATCAAATTGGTTTGAGACAAAACATAATCCCAATCGAATTTTGGCAGACGCTCATTTGCGACTAAAAGATAAGGTTTTCTCGCCAAAGCCAATCGCTGCAAATCTGTATCTATATCCATTTGTGAACTGTGTGTGAAATTTGATTGCGCCATCGGAGGTGGTAAAACCTCAAGAGAAGATTTCGTATTTAAACGATTTTTTCTTTTCAGGTACATCAGGCTTTCACGATCTGCCGTGGTGACAATATCATTAGATTTTAAAAAAGGTGTGATCTGCCATTTTGGAACATTGAACACGCTGTCGAAAAAGCTAGTGGCGACCACGCTGTTTGGAACAACCTTGGCCAGTTGTGCGATGGCAAAATGTGCTCCATGGGGTTGGTCCAAATCACAATCAGAAAAAACAAAATGCCAAACTTGGATACCGTGAGTGAGTAATTTGGGAAAATGTTTAATGGCTTCCAGTGCTGACCAATCATGGAAACAACGCAGGACCGGGAATTCAATTTCTTCACTCAAAGACAATTCGTTTGCGTTCAATGCCGAATCTTGCGAGGTGATCAGGATCACTTCGTGACGTTGCATCTTCAGCGCTTGAGCGAAGCCCAATGTTTGTGAAGTGATCGTACGAGAGAGGACTGCTACTTTTGCCATTTTATTTAAATCGCACTTTTAGATTTGTTTTTCGGGACATAATTTAAAGCCCGAAAAATCCGATCCAACATTCGCCGGTTGGCTTCAGGAATGTTTCGGTGGTTGAGTTCATCGGGGTTGATCCATTCAAGCATCAAATGATGTTGTGGTTTGGGTTCGCCCTTCCAATATAAAACTTCGTAAAATAAAATCAGAATATTCACATCACCATAAGAATGAGTGACGCTTAATTTAAGATCGCCAATGGTTGCTTCGATGCCCAGCTCTTCAGACAGTTCGCGAGCCAAAGCAATTTCAGGAGATTCACCGGATTCAATTTTTCCACCAGGAAATTCCCACTGACCAGCTAATGAATGATTTTCTGGGCGTTGTCCAATCAGGATTTGCTCACCTTTGCGTAAGAAGCCAGCCACAACTGGAATCCAATGCGCTTTTCGCACTTTTGAATTTTTCTTAGCTAGAGAGTTAGCATCCTCACTCATCCCGGTGGCTCCAGTCGTCAATTAGCAAATCTAGTTTTGAATCAGAATTGCTTATTTCAATTTTTCTGCGACATCGCGGAAAAAACTTGGTCCTGAGAACACCAAGCCAGAATAAGTTTGCACTAAGTTTGCACCAAGATCTAGGCGTTCTTTGACATCATCCGCATTTAACACTCCACCTGCTGAAACAATTAGCAAGGAAGAGCGAAAATTGGCAGTTTGCTGAGATAGGTTGGCAAAGTGTTTTTCCGCTAAACGCAGATGTTTTTTGGATAGTTCTGCTAAAGATTTTCCGGAAAGACCGCCTTCGGCGGGGAATGTGCAGCCTTCAGGGCGCGAAAGGGTTGTGTTGGTCAAAATAAAACCACGAACCTTAGCTGCCAAACAAGCATCAAGGCTTGCGAGAAATTCAGTTTCACTCATGTCGGGACTCAGTTTGACCAAGACAGGTGTGGAGCCAGCGGCGGCAACAATTTTTTCGCTCAATGATCGAAGAGCGTGTTCGTTTTGCAAACTGCGCAGCCCCTGCGTGTTGGGCGAACTGACATTAACGACAAATGCTTCACATAAACCTTTGAAGCGTTGGACCAAATAAAGATAATCAATTTCAGCTTCTTCATTTGGGCGATTGCGATTTTTTCCGATATTCATAAACAGCGGAATTGAGTTTTGCTGAGTGTTGTGATGAATTTCGCGAAAATGTTTGATGTTGTAATAAACATCATCGGAACCTTCGCTTGGGAAACCCATACGATTCCACAAATTTTGCGCGTCCCAATCACGATCCATAATTCGCCCTTTGTTTGGTGATTGGGCGTAAGGAGTGACGGTTCCAATTTCAATAAAACCAGTGCCTAATCGTGGCCACAAAGAAAGCATGCTTGCATTTTTATCCACGCCACCGGCGATGCCCAACGGATTTGGAAAATAAATATTATTCCAAGTTAGATCGCGCCAGGTGGGAGGTTGCTCAGGATATTTATTGGCGAAATAGGACAGACCAATCGGAGCCAGCTTGTGAGCAAGCTCCGCAGGCAAAAATTTCCAAATAGGCAGAGTGCTCATTATCTTGGGTACAAGCCTCTGAGTAACATTGCTTTTTCTAAACGTTGAACGGCCACAGCCATTGCAGCGGCACGCATATCAATGTTTTTTTCTTGTGACATTTTATAGCCAGTTTCGAATGCTTTTACGATGATAGATTGTAAACGTTTATTGATTTCGTCTTCATCCCAAAAGAAGGACATAATATCTTGAACCCATTCAAAGTAGCTGACCACAACACCACCGCCATTGGCGATGACATCAGGAATGATGAACACACCTTTTTTGTGCAAGATTTTGGTTGCATCGTTGGTCACTGGTCCATTGGCACCTTCGATAATCATTTTGGCTTTGATTTTTTCAGCGTTGTGATTGTCGATCACACCTTCAAGTGCGCACGGGAACAAAGCATCACAAGCCAACAACAATAAATCTTCATTTGAAATTTCTTGTGATTGCGGAAAGCCTTTAACGATTTTATTTGTTTTGATGTATTCCATCAGTTGCGGAATATTCAAACCATCACCATTGAAAATACCACCGCTGACATCGCTGACCGCGATAACTTTGGCGCCACGTTCGAAAGCGTATAAAGCAGCATGAGAGCCAACGTTACCAAATCCTTGAATCGCGATGGTTGATCCTTTAAAGGCTTTACCAATTTTTTCAAAAGCTTTTTCGGCAACGTAAACTGCACCCAAACCAGTGGCACCAGTGCGGCCCAATGATCCACCAATTTCAATTGGTTTTCCGGTGACAACACCTGGTTGTGAATAACCAGTTTCTTGAGAGTAGGTATCCATCATCCAAGCCATCGTTTGTGAATCTGTACCCACATCTGGAGCTGGGATGTCTTTATTTGGTCCAATGAAAGGGCCAATCTCAGAAGTAAAACGACGAGTTAAATTTTGTTTTTCAGTGCGTGAAAGTTTTGTTGGATCGACAGTGATCCCACCTTTACCACCACCATAAGGCAAACCCATGACCGAATTTTTGATCGTCATCAAGCATGCAAGGCCGACAACTTCGCCCATGTCGACGTTTTGGTGATAACGAATTCCACCTTTGTATGGTCCCAATGTCGAATTGTACTGAACGCGATAGCCAGTGAATACTTTGACAGTGTAATCATCCATACGAACGGGAACGCTGACGGCGATACATCTTTTTGGTCTTTTTAGACGAGTGATCACATTCGGGTCACAGTTGATAATGCGCGCACCTTCGTCGATCGATGCCAAAGCATTTTGAAAAAGTGGGTGCTGAAGGTGAACTTCAACGGGTTGATCGATTTGTTTTGAATCCATGTGTTCTGAGTGCTTCATGTCGTGCATTCTCCTGTTAATAATCTGAAGATGCTAAACCTCCTTTTGAGCAGAGTCGAGCCCAGGCGCAGAGGGCCACAACTTGTTCGTAGCGTCATTAGAAGGTGTTGAGGCTTTATGCCTAAATTGAGGGCTATAAAAAATCTCTGACGAGAGAATGGTCAGTCTAAATGTGTTTTACATGCTGAGTAAATTGCCGCATAAAATGCAGAGCAGGTTTTCAAGCGGCTTCAAGTGATGAAGGATCTAAAATGAATGGACGAAAAATAAATGGGTTGAAAGTAAAGAGAAACTGGTTGTTACAGGGGCTTGTTTTTCTATCGTTTGTTTTTTTGCAAATCATGATTGGCGAACAAACTTTTGCTGCTGATTTTCGTGGTGAGCTCTTTTCTTCAGTTTCTTCAGAGTTTATGCAAGTTCAGGATCCTTTTCGGGATTCAAAGCCAGAAAAAAATCAAGATTCGCAACAAGATCCACAGCAAGATATCCAGGACAATGATGATCAACCAAAGTTTAAATCCAAATATCCATGGTATGCCGAGTGGCTGCATTCCGATCTTTTAAAGTGGGATCCTACGGGTGTTTGGTCTGCAAATATCAGTTCACAATGTGATCCATATCGTTGGCAGCAAAATCTTTTGTCGCCATCTGTACCGAATGTTTCAGCTTTATCTGTTATTGATTATTTAAACAAATGTGAGCCGCAATTAAAGACCGGGCATAACAGTTCTGGTGAAAATATTATTGAACCAATGACTTTGCAATTGCATCCCCAGTCTTATCCTTTTGCCCGACACGTGATTTTTCATTTGCCAAAAAATGTCGAGTTGAGAGGTCTTTTAGCATTAAAACCAGATTTTAAAAAACGACCACTGGTGATTTTTCGCGCTGGTATTTTTGCCAACACACAAGAGTTTTACCCAGAACGTTCTTTGTTTATGCAGATGTTTGAGCAATCACCATTCAATTTATTATTGTTAGAAAGTCTTTCTGGAGTTGAGTTTGCGCAACATAATTCTTCAGTGTCTTTAGGTGGTTTTGATGAAGGCTTGCAAAACTTTTTAATTGCACAGCAGTTGCAAAAATCTTCTGAGCCTTTATCCAAGTACATCAGTAATGTGCATTTGTTGGCCATCAGCATGGGTGGACATGGGTTGATGTATGCGACATTGCTGAATCAATGGAATGGTGGAAAAACAATTTCAAGTGCGATGGCATTTTGTCCATTGTTGCAGTTCCAAGAAACCTTTGATTATCATCGCAGCCAAGGTGTCAGTATCGAAGTTATGAATTTATGGGCAACCAAAAGAGTGCGTGAATTTGGCGATAAATTATCATCAGTGCGCGAGGATAGTTTTATCCAAGATATTTTAACTGCACTGGAAAGACAGCGGACAGAGCCCTTGATAGGTTGGCCTAAATCAATTCGTATTGCTCCCGAGATGAGTAGTTATTTGAAAAAGTCTAGCAAGGTTTCAGCAGGAGATTCTTTTTTCTGGCGCGCCAATCGTTTTTGGCAATGGTACAATCAGGTGCAAACACCAGTGTTGATTTTTGCAACATATCAAGACCCGGTGGTACCTTGGTTTGTGAATACCGGTCGAGTGGTAGATGGTCGTTTGAACCTGAGTTCTTCAAACGTTCACGTTTATAATTTTAATGAGGGTTACCATTGCTCTTTAACCGCGCCCTATGATTGGTCCAGCACGGCAATGGTGTATCAGACTTATTATTTAAAAAATTCGCCAAACTTTCATCGGCAACTTCATTCATTGCATTTTTCAAAAGAGCAGCTCAGTGGATATAAAATTGCGAGAGAATATTTTAAAGAGGGTGCGGCCAGTTTGCCGTTGCATTTTGATGTCGAAAAAGGCAGCTCCGTGATTCGTGTATTTTTAGATTTACAAAATTCAACAAGTGTCTGGACACGAAGTCTATTTAAAATTGAAAAAGGGCTGCGAAAATATTTGGGCTGGTCTTTGAGGAATCGTTTGCTGGCAGAAATTCCAATTGATCAAACCGAGTTTGATTTCCATGGTCAACCGCCACAAAGTTCTGACGAGATTTCCATTCTTACACGCTGGTGCAATCAAAATATTCGGCCAGTTCTAGACGCCACCAAAGAAGAATTGGATTTGCAGTGGTGGACAACTCTCTGATTATAAATATCGAGAGCTCTCCAGAGTTTTTTCAATAGTTTGTTTGGCAATTTGTGTTTCTTCAGAAATTGCAGTGGTATTGGCTTCTAAGGCTTGAATAAAAGTTGTCACACCTTGCACGGTCGATTCAATCATGCTGCCATTGTCTGGTAAATAAACCGTTTCGATGCGACTGTTGAGACGTACGATTTTCATGGCTAATACGCTCTCACTCAGTTTTTGCATAGATTGAAAATATGCAAAAAAGGCATCATTGAGATGAGTGATAGATTGTTTTGTGTGTTCAATATTTCTATTAGCCATTTGAGTCAGCGAAGTCTCGTACTCTTCAGATCTTTGTTCGGAGCGACTGAAGATCAATGCCATTTCTGTTTGTAAAAAAGCAGAATTCAAAATGATTCGCGTATCGTGCACAGATTTTTTCAGCAAGCTGAGTGTAGATAAAAATTCATCGATGATTTTTTTAATTTCACGTCCCCAGCGGTCAAAAGTATCGGCAGTTACGCTGATTGCGGCTCCTCTTTTTTCATATTTGGCAGCGCTGATTGTCAGATTCATG
>CAZMVK010000155.1:6489-8440 GCA_964569545.1 uncultured Bdellovibrio sp. | reverse complement strand
AGGCGAGAAACATTTGTTTTGAGCTGTTTAATCAAGTGCTCTGTGTCTGCGATCAACTCATAGATATCAATAGTTCTATGAACGTCTGTCGACGTATGGTTTTGCGGTATATCTTTTTTCGTTTTTTTCATGTTTCGCTTGTCCCCATAGTGCTATTCTTAACATTCTATAATAGGATAAATTCAGTCGCCTTTATTTTATTCTAAAGGCATTTTTTTCTGGTATATGGTCTGCAATAATTAAGAATCTATTAGGACCAAGGGACTGCACTGTTAGAAATCTCACACTCTGCTGTCAAATCTGTAGTCATTAATTATGTTCTAATCTGTTATAAGCCATGTAGATCTGGATTCAAGTTTGCACTTTAGTAAGTTAGTAAGAAGGCATGTTCTAGGCTTTTTGTTAGGGTTGATTAGGGGGGGGAGCAAATGTCGAAGATCTTGATGCTCATTTGTTTGATTGCAATCGTAGGCTGCAGTCCTGCGCGTTTTAATCGTGAATTGGCTTCTTCTATGCCGTCAAATACACAGACAAATACACAGCCAAATAATCAAACAAATTCTCAAACTGAGACAGTTGTAACTGAGCCAACAAAGAACAATCCTGTCCCTAATGAGCCAATTCCGGAAACGAAAAAAAATGGAATTAAAGTTCTCTATCCATTTCAAGCCAGTTTTATAGATGTACTTGTTGGCACAACCTCGCAGTTAAAAATTATAAATCAATCTGGAATTTGTAAAGTTTTAAACGAGACCGCGATTACCAACGAGGCCTATCTTTGTAATGATGATTCTGGTTTATTTAAAGATTTCTGTAGCACAACAGAAAAGATAATATCAGATAAAAACGATTACACCTGTCAGCAGCTTGAAAAATCACAAAACGTTTTGGCATCACAAGGTGCGTGTACTGCGCAACAAGTCACTTTGTTAACAGCGGATCTTCGCGAACTGCAAGACCCTACTCAATACCAAGTAGTTAATCTTGATGTGCAAAACACCGTGACGGCTAACGACTTGTTTTCGGCAGCAACTAAAATCGGACTGACAACAGATTGTCAGTGTTATTATCAGACAGCGAATCCAGATTTCAATCTTTATACGGCACAATGGCCGGCTATGAATTCTCACTGTCATAAATATTTTCCAGATCAATATAAATAATTTTACATATAATTCTGCTGTTTTTTCTTGGCTGTGAGTACTTTCACAGAGATTGTATTCCGAATTGGACTTGACTTTTTCGGAGTACAGTCCGAAAATGACCTGTGTCTGAAAATAGGAGATTTTATGGAAAGATACCTTAAAGAACCCATTCACGATCTTTTAGGTAAAAAGATTTTACTCATAATGGGTCCTCGGCAAGTCGGCAAAACTACCATGTCTAAAACTCTTCTCGAAGATTATGGTTACTATAACTATGACATCAAAAAAGATTTGAAAATTTTTAAAGATCAGGATTGGGACCGTTCAAAAAAACTTATAATATTCGACGAACTTCATAAAATGAAAAAATGGAAGCTTTGGCTTAAGGGTCTTTATGATAGTGGAATAACAGAAAAACAAAATATTCTCGTCACAGGGAGTGCTCGTTTAGATGTCGCAAAGAAAATGGGAGATTCTCTGGCTGGCAGATTTTTTTCTTTTCGAATGAATCCACTTGATCTGAAAGAACTCAAATCGGAAGGGTCTCCCGATGTTAATTATAAAAAACTACTACAGTATGGAGGTTTTCCAGAGCCATTTTTTCAAGCTAATAACCGATTTTATAATTTATGGAAGCGAACACATTCAGATCTAATTATTCGCCAAGATCTTATCATGCAGGAAAATATACGAGACATAGATGGTATAGAAATGTTGATCGAATTATTAGCTCAAAGAGTTGGTTCCACAGTTTCATACAACTCTCTGGCTGAAGACTTACAGCGTGATGACAAAACAATTAAAAA
>CAZMVK010000155.1:0-6479 GCA_964569545.1 uncultured Bdellovibrio sp. | reverse complement strand
TGGGCTTGCTTGAACAGCTGTATGTTGTTTTTAGAGTCCATCCTTATTCTAAAAATATTTCTCGCGGCATTAAAAAAGCGGGAAAATATTATTTTTATGATATCGGAAAAATTGAAGGAGATGAATCCTGCAAGCTTGAGAATTTGGTAGCTTTGTCTCTAAAAAAAGAACTGGAATTCAGAGAGGATATTGAGGGCACGGCAGGTAACCTTTATTTCGCGCAGCTCAAAGGAAGCAAAGAAATAGATTTCTTGGTTTTACAAAAAAACAGAAAAACCAAACTAATTGAAGTCAAATTAAGTGATGACTGTGTAAGCTCAAGTTTTAATGTTTTTGAAAAATACTTTCCAAATTCAGAAAAAATTCAGCTGGTGAAGAACTTGGACAAGGAATTCTTAAATAAAAATAAAGTTTATATCAAATCTGCCCTGGACTATTTGTGTGGAATAGATTTTTCATAAAAATTGATAAATCTAGAAACTACGACCCAGGTAACTCACAAGTAGTTTGAAAATAATCCACCACTGTCAATTTCTTATGTCATTATCAATTACAAAATTGGAATAAATTTTATCAAGACGGTGCCGGTGCGTATCCATCTTAGTATGACCCAAATTTACCAGAGCTACCAAGATCAGGTTCACGCTTCAAAGCTTGGAGCGATAAGGGTTTTTAGTTTTATGGTTGTTGTTTTTTACCTTGGGCATGGGACTTGCTCAGTAAAACACTGATTACAAGGATATGTGTTTTACAGTGCTTTTTTGTCACCAATTTTTTAATGAAAGAGTGTTATGAATTATATTGCATCAAATAAACTTCGTTCTTTAGCAAGTATTTCCATTATTCTGTTGATGGCATCGTGTTCATCATCAGATTCTGCGTTGCGGCCTGTAGCAAATGGTGGGACAAGTGGTGACAAAAAGGTCATTAACGCAGCTTTGCGAGCTGAGGCCAAATTGATCCGCAGTGATTACAAACCAGGTGAATTGACCGAGCTTTGTAACACAAGCATTAAAAACACAAAGCAGGCGCTGGATCAGGTTGCAGCCATTCCTGCTGAACAACGCACTATCGACAATACGTTGTTAGCTTTAGAAAAGATTTCTGCTGATTTCACTGACGAGGTCTCGCCATTAACATTTATGGGATACGTGTCCACCGATGAAGCGATCAGTGCTGAGGGGTCTAATTGTGAAAGCGCAGTTGGTCAGTTTTCTGTCGACATTTACACTCGTCGTGATCTTTATCAGTCATTTGTAAATGCTGTAGCAAGAAATGCTGATGAAGCTCGTTTGCTTAAAGTCACTAAAGATTCTTTTGAAAAAAATGGTTTGAAATTGTCTGATGAAATCTTAGCTCAAGTTCGTCAGCTCAAAGCTCAGCTTGCGGAAAAAGAAACTCAGTTTTCTACTAATTTAAATATAGATAAAACATCGGTTGTTTTTTCTGTTGATGAGTTGGCAGGATTGCCGGCGGACTATATTGCCTCATTGAAAAAAACTGATAACGGCGGCCTGATTGTTACCACCAAAGAAAGTGATTATCCTTTGGTAATGCAAAATGCAGTCAATGCAGAGACTCGTCGTAAAATGATGTTGGCATATTTAAGCCGCGGAACTCAGGCCAACAATTCAAAATTATTAAGCGAAGCAGTTTCATTGCGTTCGAAAATCGCTAGCCTTATGGGTTATAAAAATTGGGCTGATTATAAAACGGATGGTCGAATGGCGCAAAACGGTGCCAATGTTTTAAATTTCTTAAATGGCTTAAAATCGAAATTAGCAGTGCGTGATCAAAGTGATTTGGCAAAACTTTTGGCTTTCAAAAAAGAATTAGATCCATCGGCGACTGTTTTGAATCAATCTGATATCAGTTATTTAAGCTATCAATTGCAAAAACGTGATTTCAGTTTGGACAATGAAAAAATCAGAGAATATTTCCCAGCTGATGTTGTGATCAGTGGTTTGTTCAAAGTTTACTCTGAAATGTTAGGTTTGCGTTTTGAAGAGGTCAAGGACGCCAAGGTTTGGTCTCCTGATGTTCATCTTTATGAAATTCATAATGCTGTCGATGATCAGCTGATTGCATATTTCTATGCAGATTTTTTCCCTCGTGCTGGTAAATATGGTCATGCCGCTGCATTTCCATTGATCTCTGGTCGAGTGATTGGTGAAAACGGGGCTTACAGTTTGCCGGTGGCTTCGATTGTTGCGAATTTAAATCCACCTCTGAATGGTAAACCTTCGTTATTAGCGCATGATGATGTGGTTACGATGTTTCATGAGTTCGGTCATATCATGCACCAAACTTTGACACGAGCTCCGTATGCGACCTTGTCTGGCTCGTCAGTCGCACAGGATTTTGTTGAAGCACCTTCGCAGATGTTAGAGAACTGGCCATGGTCAGCAAATATCTTGAACAGTTTGTCTGGTCATTATTTAGATCATTCAAAAAAATTACCAGCTGATTTGTTAGAGAAAATGATTGCCGCACGTGAATTCAACCAAGGTTATAATTACACCAAACAATTGTTGTACGCTCTTTATGATATGACTTTACATACAGCCGGCAGTGAGTTGCAAGACGTGAATCAAATCTATCTGGATTTGTATAAACAAATTATTGGCGTTGAACCTTTGGCAGGGCAACAGTTCCCAGCTTCATTCGGTCATTTGATGGGTGGATACGATGCCGGATATTATGGTTATTTATGGTCTGAGGTTTATGCTCAAGATATGTTTTCAATGTTTCCATCTGACAATTTAATGAATCCAATTGTTGGCTACCGTTACCGCAAAATTATTTTAGAAAAAGGAAATCAAACAGAAGCTTTGGATTTGTTAAAAGAATTTTTAAATCGCGAACCAAATGCTGACGCCTTTTTTAGAAAATTACACATTCAACCAGACGATCAACCTCCGAAATAAGGCGTCAAAAAGTGCCAGGCCCTGTTTCTTGCTGGCAAGCAGCAAGAAACAGGGCCTGGCACTTTTAAATGGATTTATGCTGCCATGAGGTCAAATTCGATATGGCCATACTCGACAATCGGAGTTTTAACTGTGCGGCCAGAGACTGTTGAAGTTTTAATTTTAATAGCGCCAATGCTTTCAAAAAAAATGACAATTTTATTCAGATTGGAAATATCCATTTCAACTAATTTGGCAAGTTCGTAAATTGACTTTGGTTTGTGTGTCAAAATTGCTGATAAAATTCCAAGATTTTTAATGAAACGATCAAAATCTTTTTTGTTATCAAAAGAAAGTTCAAAATGATCAGATTTTAATTTTCCCTTGCGCGCCTGTTTTAAAGCTTTTTTAAAATTTGACAGAGTCTCGCTTGAGGACTTAATCGAAACAATCAGTTTTTTCATAGTTTCACTCCTAATTCTTTTGGAATTTTTTTTTGAAAATCTTCAATTAATTTCTCGTCATTTACATAGTCGTATTTAAATTCATCATCATTGACGTGGATATGAGGTCCCTTCGGGTGATGATTGTCCATCAAAACGAAAGCCCCTGTCTTAGTGTACGTAACAAAATGATCGGAGCCTTCGTTGCTCTCCTTGAGGCAGCCACTTGGCTGGCCTCTTCGTCGGCGCCTTGGCTGCGATCATTTTGTTACGCACTTTAAATGTCCTTACAAATTAAACCGTACTTTATGCCATCAGGATACTTTTCGGACTTCCCAACTTCGTAAATTGAAAGTTCGATGACGTATCGTCCATGAAGATTGTTTTTAGTGTAATATCTAAGGTGAGCCTTCATAAGGGTAATGTTGCACTAATGTTGGTAAATATCAACCAATATAGAGTAGTAATGTTAATAAATCTAGGATTAGAGGGGGTTGGATTTGCTAATTTCTAAATTTGATGAATACGATAACCGTGTCGGCAATGTGGACAATGATCATTGATCGGGAACTGTGGTTTGAGATTTTTCAGTATCAATTCTTGTTTGCAGTTTGGACACTGAGCCTGGGCCTCGACAATGATGCTGGTTTGAGCCATCTGACGAGTAAACATCACAATTCCTAAAATCAAAAACGAGGGTACAAGTACAAAGTGTAAGACTGGAACTAAAACAAAGAAAATTGCCAAGGTCCAAAAAATCACCAGTTTTTTGCTCGCCAATTTCAGTCGTTGGTTTTTATCAAATTGAGTAAGCATGAATTCATAGTCGCCAAATTGATCGCCTAAATTCTTGATTCTGACTTTAACTTTTTGCACTTTTCTAAAACTTTCTTTTTTGTTTGAGAGTATCAATCTTCGAAACTGCTTCCTTAATTATCTTAGAAAAAAATGGCAGTTGAAAAACTCTTTCAGTCGTTCTTCTCGGTCAGCAAAAAAATACCTTCGCAGACCAACTGATATGGTTTTTCAAGAGCCTATTTTTCTTTGTCGTTTTTATGTTTTATTGCTGATTCGCAAATGTCCAGTTTTTTAGTTTAGCAGGCAGGTGAAAACTCTTCCGGCGGTTCTGTTCGGTCTATTTTTGACGGCTCTTCGTTGCTCAGATTCAATGCAGACCCTGTTAAATTTCGGAAGACAAAATTGCCTATATTCTTCGATTGATTTAGATCATATAGGCCTCTTGTGGCAGTCTTCGGGCTATTTTTTCTCATTTCGTTTTGTACTCTCTTAGTTTCTTTGAAAATAACGAAAAATTCTCCTATGTACTGATTCTTTGCCCTCATTATTAGGAGCTACAGATGTCGTATTTAGATACTGAGATTCTTTCGCCAGCCGGCAGTTTTGATAAACTTGAATACGCCTATGCTTATGGTGCAGATGCGGCTTATATCGGTGTTCCCTTGTTCAGTTTGCGAGCCCGAGAAAATGAGTTCAACCTCGAAGAACTTAAAAAAGGTATTGAGCTGGCAAGAAAAATGGGAAAGAAAATTTACGTCACCGCCAATATTTTCGCACGCAATCGTAAAATCGGGGCCTTTGATTCTCAATTCAAAGAATGGCTCAGTTTAAAGCCAGATGCATTGATTATGAGTGACCCTGGCTTGATGATGATGGTGCGAGAAAAATTTCCAGAATTTCCAATTCATTTGTCTGTGCAAGCCAATTGTATGAACTGGCAGAGTGTACGTTTTTGGCAAAAAAGCTTAAATCTTGAACGCGTGATTTTAAGCCGCGAGTTGAATATCACAGAGATCAAAGAAATTCGTCAGCGTGTTCCTGATATTGAACTTGAGGCCTTTGTTCATGGAGCGATTTGTATTGCGTACTCTGGACGTTGTTTGATGTCTTCGTATTTCAGTCACCGTGATGCCAATCAAGGTGTGTGTGACAACTCTTGCCGAGAAAAATTCAAGGTTTATGGAGCTGAGAGCAAACAAACCGAATATTACATTGAAGACCTGCGCAATCAGGGCGAGTTCTATCAGATCGACGAAGACGAAAACGGCACCTTGTTGATGAATGCTAAAGACTTGTGCGTGATTGAACATTTAAAAGAGCTGATTGATGCTGGAGTGTGCTCTTTGAAAATAGAAGGTCGAACCAAATCTGAGCATTATGTGGCATTGGTGACCAGAGCCTATCGCCAAGCTTTGAATGATTTAGCTCAGGGTAAAGAGTTCGATCCAAATCTGAAATTGGAATTAAATAAAATTGCCAATCGTGGTTATTCGACAGGGTTTATGGTCAGCCCAACGGGCTCGGGTTCACAAAATTATGATTCCAGCACGCCAAGACATTACTCGCAAAAATTTGCTGGTTTGTATCGACAGGAAAAACAGGATGCAACAATGTCAGCTGCTGGTTTTTATCCATTTGAGATTCGTAATAAAATTGCAGTCGGGGACAGTTGTGAATTGATGGGGCCCAATATGCACGCCATGGATTTCACCATTGAAGAAATTAAAAATATAGAAGGTCAATCGGTCATGGTTGCTCATGGGGGGACGGGGTTGTTTTTTGTTAAAACTCAAGTAATGCCTGATTCGCATTCCATTTTAAGCTCAAAGATGTCATCCTCAAACAATGTTGTTCAAGCCGGCTCAACAATTGGAGTGGTCAACAGACCGATGTAGAGTGCTTAAAATTTGAATTCGTATTTTTCATCTTGAGCCTAGTCTAGATTCATAAAATGTTGGTGGCAGTAGCGGTAGCAAATGATTTGATTTTGTCTGAGGTGTCTGTGGTTTTTTGGTAGTTTTTGGGATAAGATTTGAATTCAATCGAAAAACTCAAGTCAAGCGGTGAGGACTAGCAGTTTTCTTAGTTTCGTTTTGATATAATTGAGGAATCATGGCTAAAAAAGAGAAAAACAAACAATCAAAGAATCCTATGACAAAATTCCGAAGAGAGATTGATATGCTAGATCGTCAAATTATTTTAGAACTGGTGAAACGCTTCAAGGCTGCTGTCAAGGAACGTACGGGCAAGGATTTCCCGACTTGTGCTTACGAACAGTTGTGGGGCGCCGTATGTGCCGTATTTAATTCCTGGATGAACGAACGTGCCATCC